>CAZZWJ010000221.1:4242-5310 GCA_964657875.1 uncultured Solirubrobacteraceae bacterium | reverse complement strand
GGTCCGGGGGCAGGCCCGCCACCCCACGCCCCAGCAGGGCGGTCCGCCGGCGATCGCCGAGCAGATGGCGACCGCGCTGCGCGACGCGGCCGGTCAGGCCGGGGTCCCGGCGGCTGATCTCGCCGGAGTCGGAGTCGGGTCCCCGGGCGAGGTCGACGAGCTGAGCGGCGCGGTGTCCGAGGCGCGCAACCTGCCGGGCTGGGAGGGGTCCTTCGCGCTCGGTCCGACGCTCGCCAAGGCGCTCGGCGCGACCGTGAAGGTCGACAACGACGTCCGCGTCGGGGCGCAGGCGGAGGTGACCCTCGGTGCCGGCCGTGACTTTCACACCCTGATCGCGGTGTGGTGGGGGACCGGCGTCGGCGGGGCGATCTTCCTCGGCGATCGGCCCTGGACCGGCCGCGACGCCGCGGGCGAGATCGGCCACACGTGCATCCAGCACGTCGACGGTCGTCGGTGCCCGTGCGGGCGCGACGGCTGTGTGGAGGCCTACGCGGGGCGCAACGCGATGGAGGGCGGGGCCCGCCGGCGCCACCACGACGGCGAGAAGACCGACCTGTTCAAGCTGATGAAGAAGCACGACCGCGACCGCCTCACCAGCGGGATCTGGAAGCGGGCGCTGGACCATGGCGACAAGCTCGCCGGAGCGCTCATCGACGAGGCGGTCGACGCGCTCGGCGCCGGGATCGCCTCCGCGATCAACCTGCTCGACCTCGAGGCGGTGATCATCGGCGGCGGTGTCGGCTCAAAGCTCGGCGACCCGTTCGTGACCCGGATCGCCGAGGCGATGGCCCCGCACCTGTTCATCGAGGATCACCGGCCGGCGGTGCGCCTGGCCGCGCTCGGGGATCTCGGAGGCGCGATCGGCGCGAGCCTGCTCATCGACGTCTGAGCTCGCCCCGGCGCGGGGGCGAGCGGGGGTCTTTCAGTCCGGTTCGCTCAGCCAGCGCCGGGTGAGCGGGGTCGAGGCGACACCGTGGACGATGACCGACACGGTCACGCAGACGATCGTCGTCCACACGACGACGGCGGTCTCATGGCGGGAGAGGACGTGGTCGCCGGCGACCAGGG
>CAZZWJ010000221.1:0-4232 GCA_964657875.1 uncultured Solirubrobacteraceae bacterium | reverse complement strand
TGGTGATCGTCCCGAGGTGGAGCTTCCCGGCGACCAGGGCCGCGTAGTAGATGGCGGCGACCCCCCGGACCCCGAAGAAGCCGAGGAACAGGCGGTCGGGTCGGCGCAGCGGCGTGCCGAGGGCGACGCCGAGGACGAGCAGCGGCCGCACGAGCAGGATCAACAGCGGCGCGAGCAGCCAACCGCCGACACCGGGGACGGCGAGCCCGGCGGTCGTGAGCGCCGAGCCGAGGAGCACGAGCACGGCCAGCTCGAGCAGGCGCCCGAGCAGCTCTGAGCCGCGGTAGATCCGGGCCTGGAAGACCTCGTCGGGCTCCCGGCGGCGAAACGCGATGCCCGCCGAGAACACGGCGACCAGCCCGTAGCCGCCCAGCAGCTGACAGGCCCCGTAGACGACCAGGGCGACCGCGAGCGCGAGGAACCCGTCGAGGTCGGCGGAGAAGAGCTCACGATCGCGCAGGCGCGTGATCGCGGCGGCGGCGCCGACGCCGAGCGCGATCCCCACCACCAGCGCGATCCCGACCCGGTACACGAGATCGATCGCCAGCCAGCCGCCGATCCACCCGCTCGTGCGATGGGTGGCGATGAGCAGCCCGACGATCACGAACGGCGAGGCGAGCCCGTCGTTGGCGCCCGCCTCGGTGTGCAGCGACAGCCGCGGCTCACCGACCTCGGGGGCGCCGGGAGCCGACAGGCCGACGTCACCGGCGAGCACCGGATCGGTGGGCGCGAGGACCGCGCCGAGCAGGACGGCCGCGCCGAGCGGGAGCCCCATCACGTAGGTCCCGAAGACCGCGGTGAGCGCGATCGTCGCCGGCATCGCGACCGCGAGCAGCACCGCGATCAGCCACCACGACGATCGGGTGACCCGGCGCTCCACGGCCAGCCCCGAGCCGAACACGGCGACGATGAGCGCGATCTCGCACACCCGCTGGAACACCACGTGGTCGACGATCGGACCCAGCCGGGCGACCCCGAACGCACCGAGTCCCAGCGAGGCGAGGATCCCGGCGCCGAGGTAGACCATCGGCGCCGACCAGGGGAGCACGTGCTGGCGGGTGAGGACGCCGACCCCGAGCAGCAGCACGCACCCCATGAACACGAGGCCGCCCGCGTATACGTCGCCGAGGTGCAGTCCGGGCAGCAGAGGTGCGGAGGCGAATGCGGGCATGGTCAGGTAGACGCCGACCAGTCTTCCCGGCACACCTGAAACCCACCGTAGCGAGCGGGGGCGCGGATCGGAAACCGGGCGCGAGCAATAGCCTCGGACCGGTGCCAGGCAAGGGCGAGCTTCCGGAGAAGGTCTGTGCGGTGTGCGGTCGGCCGTTCACCTGGCGGCGCAAGTGGGCGCGCGATTGGGAGTCGGTGCGCTACTGCTCAGAGCGGTGCCGGCGAACGGCGAAGCGCGATCGGCGTCCTGAGTCATCGGCGTAACCGGCCTGGCCGCGATGAAAACGGCGGGGCAGCTCTGCTCGCCGGCGGGCATCCTGATCACGTCTCGCTCGTTAAATGAGAACGCCCCGGTACCGGCGGGATATGAGGCCGGACTCGGGGCGCACTCGAGGGAGGAGAGGTACTGCGCTGCAGATGATGAGACCTCGCCGCCTAGAAGTCAAAGACGGGGTTACGCACTCGTTGATAAGTAAAACCGATCAATCGCGGAACTCGCCCCAAACCCGAGTCCGACCCCGACCTCAGTACGCCGTCGGCACCGCGACCGTGCGACCCCCGTCGCTCGTGGGCGAGTGCTCGATCTCGAGCAGTGGGTCCTCCTCCTCGGCGCGCAGCACGATGATCTCCCCGGCGGCGTGGCTGAGCAGCCAGGCGACGTCGTCGGGCGCGAACCCCGGGGCTCCCGGGGATGCGGCGGCGATCACGATCAGATCGAAGCGCTCGTTCTCGATCGCCGCGCGCAGCGCGTGGCGCCCGGTCCGTCCGCGCTCCACGCGCGCCTCGACCGGCACCCCGTAGGCGGCCGCGCGCTGCTCGATCGCCTCCTGGGTGGCGACCGCCAATCCCGACTGGCGGGGCAGCGGCGCGTCGATCGGCAGCGACTGGGGCACCGCCGCGAGGAACACCGGCAGCAACGTGGCGTCCTCGGCGCGCGCCAGGCGCAGCGCCGACTCCAGGGCGAGCCGCGACAGGGCGGGGGCGAGGAACGGGAAGAGGATCCGCTGCGCGCCCGCCTCGACGAGCGGGGCGGGTTCGGTCCGGCCCCACGGCCGCAGCGCCGCCGACAGGACCGCGAGCTCACCGGTGCGCACGAGCACGACCCCGAGCGCCGCCGCCAGCGCGATCACGAGCACCCCGAGCACGACGACCAGCGCGGTCATCGCGTCTCGGTGTGTCGCTGCGTGCGATCGGCGACGATGCGCAAGTCGATGCCCGGGAGCTCACGCAGCAGCCGCGCGGGCAGCGGCTGGGAGGAGATGCGCTGGCGCATCGAGCGCGGCGCCGGGAGGCCGATCAGCACGTAGGTGGTGCCGCGCTCGTCGGCGACCCGGCGCGCGACCCGGGCGACGTCGTCGCCGGGCTCGATCAGCAGGTGCGCACCGAGCACACTGCACAGCTTGCGCAGCGCGCGCAGCTGCTCGTCCTCCTCGGTCGTCGGCTCCCGGGCGGTCACCCACATCACGTCGAGCTCGGCGCCCAGGCGCTGGGCGGAGCGCCACGCGCGGCGGACGATGCGCTGTGCGCGCGGCTGGGGGGTGATGAGCGCGAGCAGCCGCTCGGCGATCGCCGACGGCGCGGTGGTGTCGATCAGCCGGCCCTCGCGCCGCCGCGCCCGGGTCGCCGGGGCGCTGTCGCCACCGGCCACCCGTCCCGTCGGGTTGCGCCGGGCCTCGATCTCCTCGGCGACCTGGCGCAATGAGATCTCCCGCAGGGCGGTGAGGTTCTGCGGGGTGAAGAAGTTCACGAGCGCCGACTCGACCCGCTCCGCCGGGTAGATCTTGCCCGCGCGCAGCCGGTCGCGCAGCGATTCGGGGGTGATGTCGAGCAGCTGCAGGTCGTCGGCGGCGGTGAGGACGGCGTCGGGCAGGGTCTCGCGCACGCGGGTGCCGGTGAGGTCGGCCACCTGGTCGTTGAGCGATTCCAGATGCTGGATGTTCACCGTCGAGTAGACGTCGATTCCGGCGGCGAGCACGGTTGCGACGTCCTGCCAGCGCTTGTCGTGCTCGGTGCCCGGTGCGTTGGTATGAGCGATCTCGTC
Source organism: uncultured Solirubrobacteraceae bacterium (assembly GCA_964657875.1). Classification (GTDB taxonomy): domain Bacteria; phylum Actinomycetota; class Thermoleophilia; order Solirubrobacterales; family Solirubrobacteraceae; genus Palsa-465. The sequence continues at coordinate 1,021 of CAZZWJ010000221.1, read as the reverse complement.
GATCAGGCACAGCTCCGGCGCCCGGGCGAGGATCCCCGGCAGATCCATCTCCGACAGCGTCGTCTCCCGGTAGCGCACATCGCGTCGTGGGACCACCTCGAGGCCCTCAGCCTGGGCGAGCGTCTCGGCGCGCCGGTGCGCCTCCAGGTAGCCGATCACGACGTCGCGCCCGGACTCGGCCTCGGCCTGGCCCTCCTGGAGCATCCGATAGGTCTTCCCGACGCCCGCGGCCATCCCGAGAAAGACCTTGTGACGTCCCGTCGGCGGCGGCCCGTCACCGGGTGCGTCCGGTGGCGGGCTCAGATCGGACTCGGGGTTCATGCTCCCAGCAGATTGTGCACCACGAGGTCGATGAGGAAGATGCCGGCGAACGGGGCGATGAGCCCACCGAGGCCGTAGATGAGCAGGTTGCGCCGCAGCAGCTGACTGGCGCCGACCGGCTTGTAGGAGACGCCGCGCAGCGAGATCGGGATGAGCAGCGGGATCACGAGCGCGTTGAACACGATCGCCGAGATGATCGCCGAGCGCTGGCTGCCCAGGTGCATGATGTTGAGGATGTGCAGCGGCCCCTCGGCCCCGCGCTTGGCCGACCACGTGTAGAGGAAGATCGCGGGCAGGATCGCGAAGTACTTGGCGACGTCGTTGGCGATCGAGAACGTGGTGAGTGCGCCGCGGGTGATGAGCAGCTGCTTGCCGACCTCGACGATCTCGATGAGCTTGGTCGGGTTGGAGTCCAGGTCGACCATGTTCCCCGCCTCCCGGGCGGCCTGGGTGCCGGTGTTCATCGCCACCCCGACGTCCGCCTGGGCCAGCGCGGGCGCGTCGTTGGTGCCGTCACCGGTCATCGCGACCATCCGCCCCTGCTCCTGCTGCTCCTTGATCAGCGCCAGCTTGGCCTCCGGAGTCGCCTCGGCGAGGAAGTCGTCGACCCCCGCCTCCTCGGCGATCTTGGCCGCGGTGAGCCGGTTGTCACCGGTGATCATGACCGTGCGGATGCCCATCGCCCGCAGTTGATCGAAGC
>CAZZWJ010000220.1:0-5403 GCA_964657875.1 uncultured Solirubrobacteraceae bacterium | reverse complement strand
GCCGGCCGAGCGGGACGGTGGCGGTGATCGCCCGGCGGCCGTCGCGCTGGACGAGCACGCCCGGGGTCACGCCGCCGCCGCGGGTTTCCGCGGCCGACGAGCGCGGCCCCGGTCCGGGCGCGTCGGCCGTGCGCAGCCGCCGACGGGCCCGCTCCAGCGCGCTCGCCGGCGACTCGCCGGGCTCGACCACGACGTCGGCGCGCCGGGCGTCGAGCGTCGGGCTGCCGTCGAGCACCGCGAACGCAAACCGGCCCGAGAGCTCGGCGAGCTGTTGATCGGCGCACAGCGCTCGGTCGAGCTCGGCGACGAGCCCGTCGGCGTCAAGACCGGGACGTGACCGGGGATGCCGGCCCGCGACCGGGCTGGCGAGGATGTTGCGGACGCGCTCATGCGAGCGTGAGGGCAGCAGACCCCCATCAGCAAGCCGCTGCGCGCAGGCGGGGCCGGCGTCCGGCGCGAGCCCGCGCAGCTGCAGGCTCGCGCGGGAGGTGAGCTCGATGATGCCGTTGCCGAGCTCGGCGGCGTCGGCGACGGCGTCCAGCCCGTCAGCGCCGATCCGGCCGCCCGGCACGCGGACCCGCGCGAGGCCGCCGTCCGCCGCGTCGTGCAGGCGCAGGACGCCGGGGCAGCGATCGGTTCCCGCCGTGGCCGTCATGGCAGAAGCTCCTCGGCGGGTGCGTTGCGCCGGGCCGCGGCCTCCCAGCGGGCCTCGACGTTCCCGAATTTCCAAACTGCGAGCGCGACCGCCCAGATCGTCACGAACAGGCCGACGACGATGAAGCCCGCCGTGTTGATGTCGAAGTTCGCCATCGCGTCCCCGAGCCAGCCGTGCAGGTGCAGCTCGGTGGACAGCAGACCGGAGATCTCGATCCCGCCGATGAGGAACGCGACGGCCACCGACAGCCCGGTGATCGTGAGGTTGTAATAGACCTTGCGCACCGGTCGCGCGAACGCCCAGCCGTAGGCGGTGTTCATGAAGAAGCCGTCGAAGGAGTCAAACAGCGTCATCCCACCGGCGAACAGCAGCGGCAGGGCGAGCACCGCATACCAGGGGAGCCCTTGGGTCGCCGCGGCGGCGGTGCCGGCGAGCAGCAGCACCTCGGTCGCGGTGTCGAAGCCGATCCCGAACACGAAGCCGACGAAGAACATCTGCCAGGTCCGGGTGATCGAGCGCATCCAGCGGCCGAAGAACCGGTACATGAGTCCGCGGGCCTCGAGCTGGGCCTCGAGCTCCACCTCGTTGAACTCGCCACGTCGCATGCCCTGAAAGACACGCAGGATCCCGGCGAAGACGACGAGGTTGAGGGTGGCGATGAGGAACAGGAAGCACGCCGATATCCCAGTTCCGGCGACGCCCCCGGCGGTCTCGAACGTCGAGGTCGGCGTGACGACCGCGTGGAAGACCGCCCGAGCGGCGACGGTGATCCCGGTGCCGACGACGAGCATGACGCTCGAGTGGCCGAGCGCGAAGAAGAAGCCGGTGCCCAGCGGCCGCTGGCCGTCGGCGAGGAGCTTGCGCGTCGAGTTGTCGATCGCGGCGATGTGGTCGGCGTCGAAGGCGTGTCGGCAGCCCAGGGTCCAGGCGGTGAACGCGACTCCGAGGCCGACCCCGAGGCCGTTGTACCGGAAGCGGTGGGGCAGGATCGCGAGCGCGAAGATCCCCCAGCCGAGCGCGTTGATTCCCCCGATCACGGCGAGCATCCCGTAGGCGCGTCGTCGTTGGCCGGGGGTGAGCGTCCGCCATCCGTCTTGGAAGCGCCGCGGGAATTCCAGCATTGATCATCCTCCGAGGTGGAGGACGAAGGAGCTCTTGCGCTCAGATGACGAGCGCTCGAACCGCCCTTCATCCGAGGGTCTGGTATCGAGACGCTGAGGTAGGCGACCGGGCTCGTCCCCTCCAGGGGGCCTTACCGTTGCGGGACAGCGCCGGGATCACACCGGACTTCGCTGCACTCAGTGCCGCGCCGGATGAGCCGACGCGAGCGGCATCCTACACCCGGAGGGGGTCGACGGGTGTTTCGTGGGCGGTTTCGCGATGACGTAGCGCTTGGCGGCGTCTGGACGCGCCTGACGAGCGGCACCACCCCCGCCGGATCACCGATAGGACCGGGTGCGCCGGCCCTCGTCATCCATGCTCAGCCACTCGCCGATCGTCCGTACTTGCGAAACCCCCCCCGCTCAGCCCGCGCCGGCGCGGGCCTGGGTACGCATCTCGGCGAGGATCCGCTCCAGGCGCGGTTCGGACTCGGTGTCGACGTGTCGCATGGTGGCCGCCACCGCCGGGTGGACCTCGGCGATCGCGGCGTGCATCGCGTGGGCGACCGCGCGGTAGCTCGGGTGGCCCTCGCGCCCGGAGCGGAGCTCGATCAGCGCCATCGCCTCCCGGGCGTTGCAGTCCAGGACGAACCGCATCCGGTAGCCGAGACACAGGGCGTAGGCGGCGGCGCCCGCGTGGCCGGCGTCGCGCAGCCGCGCGTACTCGGTCGCCGAGCGCTCCAGCGCCCGGCGATAGCCGTCGCCGGCGCCCGCCTCGTCGACCTGGGCGGGCACGTCGGCGCCGAGGTCGGGGGTGAGGGCCTGCCATTGGACGGTGAGCATCCGGTGGCGCTGAAGATCCCGGAACGCGCCGTAGTCGGCGACGATCTCAAAGCGGTAGCGCAGCGCCTCAAAGCCGCGGCCCGGGCGGTGGCGGCGGTTCGCGCGGTCCCCGACGAGGTCGGTGAGCAGCGCCGCGCGTCGGTCGGCGTCCAGCCCCCGGACGGCCTCGCGGGTCTCGGCCTCGCCCCGGGAGCTCGACTCGAAGAGCAACGCGGAGAGCAGCGTCTCCTCGTCGCCGTCGACGTGGGTGAGCGTCACCGAGGGCCCCGCGACGGCGTCGGCGCGGCCGTCGGCGAGGTCCAGGCGCTGTGCCCAGTGCTCCCCGGCCGCGGCACGGCGCTCCAGGTAGGTGATCCACTCCCCTCCGCGTTCGGGGCGCCCCACCCGGGTGACGAAGCTCGGGATCACCGTCTGCAGCTCGGCGAGGATCATCGTCCCGTAGCTGCGGGCCTCCGGCAGCGGGTGGGCGAGCAGATGCAGGATCAGCTGCTCGTAGGTCTGGCCGGAGGCGTAGATGCCCATGTGCGACAGCGACCCGGCGGGCAGCAGGCCGCGCAGCAGGTCAAGCGCCTTGGCCTTGACCGCCCGGGCGTGGGCGGCGGGTGACTCGCCGTCGGTGACGGGGAACGCCCGGGCGGCCCAGGCGCTCACGACCGGGATCGCCGTCGCGTAGGTGTCAAACAGCGCGTCCATCGCCGCGGTGTATTCGGGGCCGAGGCGGGCGTCGGCGTAGTAGCGATAGCGGGCGGGCTCCGACGGGGGGTCGATCGGCGCGTCGTAGGCGATGTAGCGGGTCGACTGCTCCAGGTAGGCGGCCAGCCGTGGGCGCTGCAGGATCTTGGTGAGGATGTTCGACGTCCACTCACAGGCGACGTGCGCGCCCCCGAGCTGGGCCACGGAGTCATCGCCGTAGCCGAGGAAGATCCGCTCATAGAGCGCCGCGGCCCGCCCATCGCTCGCCTCGGCCTCCGCCGCAGCGTCGCTGCCCGAGCCGTCGCCGGCCGCCGCCGCGAGGTCATCGGCGAACTCGTCGACCATCAGCCGCCGCAACGTCCCCGGATAACGCGAGTAGCGGGCGAACAGCGCGCCCTTCACCGTCTCGGGCAGCCGCTGCAGGGCGAACACCGGCCGCTCGAGATTGGAGACGTGAGGGGTGAGCTGCGCGCGCTCGGCGGGGGTCAGCGGATCGATGGGATAGCGCATCGGGCGGCCGATCCTAGAGTCCCCGACGGTCGGTTCGCCGGGTTCGTGTGACGTGCGTCTCGGCACGACTTCGGCCGGCCCATTACAGTGAGTGATACGCATGCGTACCACTGGGCAGGAGAGTCTTGACGTCGTCATCATCGGAGCCGGCCTTTCGGGCATCGGCGCCGCTGCGCACGTGCGCCGGGCGCTGCCGCACCTGAGCCTCGCGATCCTCGAGTCGCGCGAGGCGATCGGCGGCACCTGGGACCTGTTTCGCTATCCGGGTGTGCGCTCAGACTCCGATATGCAGACACTCGGCTACGTCTTCGCGCCCTGGAAGGATGGGCGGGCGATCGCCGACGGCCCCTCGATCCTGCGCTACGTCCGGGACACCGCCGACCGCGAGGGGATCACCGAACGGGTCCGTCTCGGTCACCGCGTCGTCGCCGCCGACTGGTCGGCGGCCGAGCAGCGCTGGAGCGTGGAGGTCGAGCACAGCGGGGGAGAGCGGCTCACGCTGCGCTGCCGCTTCCTGTTCAGCTGCTGTGGCTACTACGACTACGCCGGTGGTTTCACGCCCGCCTTCCCGGGTGCCGAGGACTTCTCCGGGCAGATCCTCCATCCCCAGAGCTGGCCCGAGGACCTCGACTACTCCGGCAAGCGCGTCGTCGTCATCGGCAGTGGCGCCACCGCGATCACGCTCGTGCCCGCGATGACCGACCGTGCGGCGCACGTGACGATGCTGCAGCGCTCACCGACGTACGTCGTCTCGCTGCCGGCGCGGGACAAGGTCGCGATCCTCGCCCGGCGCCTGCTTCCGGAGGCCGCCGCCTACAGCCTCGTGCGGGCCAAGAACATGCTCGTCCAGACGGCGAGCTACAAGCTGATGCGCCGCTTCCCGCGCCAGGCGCGTGCGATGATCCGCAAGGGCACCGCCGCCCAGCTGCCCGAGGGCTTTGACGTCGACACCCACTTCCATCCCAGCTACGCGCCGTGGGACCAGCGGCTGTGCGTCTCCCCCGACGGGGACCTGTTCAGGTCGCTGCGTGACGGCAAGGCGTCGATCGTGACCGATCGCATCCAGCGCTTCACCCCGACGGGCATCGCCCTGGAGAGCGGCGCCGAGATCGAGGCCGACATCATCGTCGCCGCCACCGGCCTGAAGCTGCTGCCCCTCGGTGGCCTCACGATCTCCCTCGACGGCGCCCCCGTCGACCTCGGCTCGACGCTCGCCTACAAGGGCTCGATGCTGTCGGGCATCCCGAACTTCGCGTTCGTCGTCGGATACACGAACGCCTCGTGGACGCTCAAGGCCGACCTCACCAGCGACTATGTCTGTCGCCTGCTCGCGCACATGGACGCGAACGGCTACGGCGAATGTCGCCCGCCCGTCAATCCCGCCGGTGTCCAGCGCGAGCCGCTGATCGACCTCAAGTCCGGCTACGTCCTGCGCGCGCTCGACCAGTTCCCCGACCAGGGCTCAATCCGGCCGTGGCGTCTGCGTCAGAGCTACCTGGCCGATCGCTATGAGTTCACGCGTGGCGCCCTCGAGGACGGGGTGCTCCAGTTCTCCCGCCAGACGGCCGCCCCGCCGTCGCCGGCGGACACCACCGCCGTCCC
>CAZZWJ010000219.1:1079-5420 GCA_964657875.1 uncultured Solirubrobacteraceae bacterium | reverse complement strand
GTCGGCGTGAGCGGACCCGACGGCGACGCTCACGAGCAGGCCCATGAGCAGCAGGCCCCGGGCCAGACGACCGAGCAGATGGCTGACACGGGTCACGCTCCCACCATCGACGCGATCGGGAGCTTTGAGCCAGTTGTGGGACGGAACGCCCGGGTTTTCCGCCCCGAAGCTCCATCGGAGGTTGTGCGCGCGGCGCTCGGAGTCTTCGAATCCGGGACTCCGCGCGCTGGACGCGCTTCAGCCCCCGGTCTCCAGCGAGTCCAGCAGCTTGGTGAGCAGTACGTTGAGCCGGCGCTTGTCCGACGCCGACAGGCCCTCCAGCAGCTCCCGTTCGCGGTGGGCGCCGAGGTCGATGTAGGCCTCCAGACGGGCGGCGCCCGCGTCGGTGAGCGTGAGGCGAACCCCGCGGCGATCGTCGGGATCCCGCGAGCGGGCGACGAGCTCGGCGCGCTGCAGCTTGTCGAGGCGGTTGGTCATCGCGCCCGTGGAGACCTCGAGCTCACGGCACAGCGCCCCGTGGGTGAGCGGCCCGGCGTGCAGCTCGATGAGGACCTTGAACTCCTCGCGGGTGAGCCCCACGTGGGCGAGGCTGCGCTGCATCTCGGAGTCGAGCAGCCGCTCGGCCTTGCCGATGCGGGTGACGATCGCCTCCACGGCGGGGTCGATCTGCGGCCACGTCGCGAGTGCCAGGCGGACGTGGGGATCCAGGCGCGCCGCATTCTCACGGGTGAGCCCGCCGACGTCCTGCTCACGAGGGCGCCCGCCCGCGTCCCCTTCCGGCGTCTGCCCCCCGCTCATCAGACGAGATTTTAGCTGTGTCGTTACTCACTTTGCATAAAGCTGTGCGGACAGCTTCCGCTGCTACAGTACCTGTGCAGACAGCAACCAAGGACGTACCGTCATGAACTTCTCATCGAACACCCAGCTGGCTCGTGAACACACCCGCGAGCTGCACACCCCGCGCCGGCAGCCGACGCATGCGCGCAACCTCGGCCTCATCGGTCGTCTGCGCGCCGCCCGCGCCCGCTGAGCCCACGCCCCCGCGCCGCCCCGTCGTCCATGACCGGGCGGCGCCGCGCGCAGGTTTGGCGATCAGGTGTTGCCCAGGGCCATCGCCCGGAGGTCCATCGCCTTGTCGTAGGTCGCCTCGTCGACGCCCTTCTCGTAGGCGACCTCCCGCAGCATCCGGCCCGAGGACGCCGCCTCCTTGACGATCTCCGCGGCCTTGTCGTATCCGATGTAGGGGTTCAGCGCGGTCGCGGCGGCGAGCGTCGACTCCGCTGAGCGGTGACAGCCCTCTTCGTTGGCGCGGATGCCCTCGACGCACTTCTCCGCGAACGCGGTCGAGGTGTTCGAGAGCAGGCGGATCGACTGCAGCAGGTTGCGGGCGATGAGCGGGATCCGGACGTTGAGCTCGAAGTTGCCCTGCAGCCCGCCGATCGTGATCGCGGTGTCATTGCCGATCACCTGGGCGCAGACCTGCAGGACGACCTCGGGAAGCACCGGGTTGACCTTTCCGGGCATGATCGAGGAGCCCTTCTGCAGCTCGGGCAGCAGGATCTCCCCGATCCCCGCGCGGGGACCTGACCCCATCAGCGCGAGGTCGTTGGCGATCTTGGTCAGCGAGACCGCGGTCACCTTCAGTGCGCCGGACAGCTCGACGAGGGCGTCGCGGTTGCCCTGGGCCTCGAACGGGTCCTCGGGGGCGCGGATCTCCAGGCCGGTGTCGGCGCTCAGCCGGGCCCGGACACGCTCGGCGAACTCGGGGTGGGTGTTGAGGCCGGTCCCGGTGGCGGTGCCGCCGAGGGGGATCTGCGCGACCTGGGGCAGGGCGTTGCGGACCCGGGTCTGGGCGAGGCGGATCTGGGCGGCGTAGCCGGAGAACTCCTGGCCGAGGGTGACCGGGACGGCATCCATGAGGTGCGTGCGTCCGGCCTTGACGATGTCGTGGAACTCCTCGGCGCGCGCCGTGAACGCCGCCTCCAGGCGGGTGAGCGCCGGCAGCAGCTCGTCGCTGGCCTCCTGCAGGGCCGCGAGGTGGACCGCGGAGGGGAACACGTCGTTGGAGGACTGACCCATGTTCACGTGATCGTTGGGGTGGATCGGGTCCCCGGCGAGGGTGGCGATGACCTCGTTGGCGTTCATGTTCGTCGACGTGCCCGACCCGGTCTGAAAGACGTCGATCGGGAATTGATCGTCGTACTCACCGGCGGCGACCCGGTCGGCGGCCTCGGCGACGCGGTCGGCGATGCCGGAGTCGAGCAGCTCGAGCTCGGCGTTGACCCGCGCGGCGGCGCCCTTGATCCGACCCAGCCACCGCACCACGGGAACCGGGACCCGCTCACCGGAGATCGGGAAGTTCCCGATCGCCTTCGTGGTCTCGCCCCCCCACAGCTGCTCGTTCTCCTGAAGGCTCATGTCGTCCTTTCGCGATTTCAAAATATGCGTCCCGTCGAACGCTATCGCTCACCCTCGGCCGGTTCGCCGCCGATACCGATCAGACGTGTTCCGTCCCCACCTCCCGTTCGCGCCGGCGCGTCCGGCCACCGCCGCCGCCCCGACGCCCGAGCGCGCCGCCCCCCGTGATCGATCGTGGGTGGGCGCCCCGCTCAACCGCAGAAGGCGAGCAGCTCTCGAGCCACGCCGACGGGATCGTCGTAGGCGATGAGGAAGCCGGCGTCGGGCAGCGTACGCAGCTGACCGACCGGCAGCCGGTCAAGCGCCTCGCGGGCGGCCACGATCGGATGGGCGCGGTCCTCCTCGGCCCACAGCAGCAGCACCGGCATCTTCAGCTCGGGGTAGGTGTCCAGCAGCGCGCTCTGTGCGGGCACCGGCCAGCGACGGACAAAGCGCGCCCATGACCGCGCACGGTTGGCGTTGCCGCCGACATCGGCGAACGCGTGGCGGACGAGATCCCGGGCGGCCGGGTTGTGCTGGACGGAGAGCCGCTCGGCGACCGGGGGTGAGAACAGCAGCGTCGCACCGTGGGACAGCACGCGGCCCAGCCCCGGCACGGCACCGGCCCGGCACGCCATGCGCCAGGCGGCGCGGCCCGTAGCGAACTCGTCGCGACGGTGTAGCCGGTTGGACATGAGGATGAGGCGCGGGGGGTTCACGCGGCCGCTGACGACCGCCCGCAACGCGAGCTCCGCCCCGATGTCGTGACCGGCGACGATCGCGCGGGGACCACCGACCTCCCCACAGAAGCCCGCGATCACCTCCGCAAACCAGTCCGGGGAGTAGGGATGGCGGGGCCGATCCTCGGAGTCGCCGTGCAGCGGCAGGTCGGGGAGCACGACGCGCATCCGGGAGGCGAGCGGCTCCACGATCGGCTCCCACTCGCGATGGGAGAGACCAAGAGAGTGCAGCAGCACGAGCGCCGGCCCGGTGCCGATCTCGCGGTAGGCGACCCGGGCGCCGTCGCCATGGTGATACAGACGCAGCCGCATTCACGCCATCCTCTCACCCGCCCGGCCGGCGACAGAGATCCTGCAGTGGACGTCTGGCCGAGGGAACGACATCACTCCGGGTGACCTTCGGTGGCGAAGGTTGTGCAATACCTGCACAGGCTTGGGCAACCTTGAGTAGGAAGCGCTGCAATGGCAGCTATGAGGAACATCAACGGGAGTCCGTTGGGCCTGTCGACCTCTCAGGCGGCCCAAGCACTCGGAGTTTCGCTCGGCACGATCCGGCGCTGGTCGGATACGGGGCACCTTCAGTCCTACCGCACGCCGGGCGGGCAGCGACGCTTCAGCCAGGAGCAGATCGATCGGTTCCTGGGCTCACTGGAGCAGCACAGCAGCGACTCGCTGCTTGAGCGCAAGACGGCCTGACGGACTCAATCCACGCAGGACCACAGTCGGGAGCAGCACGCGGCGGGTCGGTGTGAACCGGCTCGCCGCCTCGACGTCTGCGACTGGGTCGCGCCCGGAGGCCCGCTGTCACGAAACACGCCACTACGGGACGTTTCGTGCCAGGCGTCCCGACGAGCCCCATGCGTGGCACGAAACACCCCACTACGGGACGTTTCGTGCCAGGCGTCCCGACGGGTCCGATGCGTGTCACGAAAAAGCGCCGCCGGAGGGCCGCAGAACTCCCCGTGCGCCGGACAACGGCAGCAATGAAGGGCAACTGAGGTGGCGCGGGCCGTGGGGTTGGCTCGCGCGGTGTGAGACCGCCGGCTGGCGCCGGCTCTCGCGGTGATCTCGCTGCGCTCGATGCGGGTGACACGGCGTGACATTGATCCGGGTCCCCGTTCGGCGGAGCTCTGGATTTCTGCTCTGAGCGGGCGGATCTGCCGACGCCGCGGCGCGACGGCGAGCAGTTGTGGACACGCGTGCG
>CAZZWJ010000219.1:0-1069 GCA_964657875.1 uncultured Solirubrobacteraceae bacterium | reverse complement strand
CCCACAACTGGGTGCGGGTGCGGTTGTGCACCGCTCTGCGGGCACCTCGGACACGCGGCCCGATATCGACGACGAGGAGGCCGTCGCCCCACCCGATCCACCATCACGCCGCGTCACCTCGATCGAGCGCAGCGAGATCACTGCGAAAGCCGGCGCCAGCCGGCGGTCTCACACGCGCGAACCACCGAGCGGCCCGCGCCACTCAGTTGCGCTTCATTGCTGGCGTCGTTCAGCTCAGTGGGCGGCTCGAGCGGCCGCGCGCGGGATCGATGCACCACCAGAGCACTCGTCCAGCGCGGCGGTGGCATCACGAGTCCCGCGTCGAAGTTCAGCGGCCCGAGGCCGCTTCCCGCATCCGCCGCTCCATGTTCAGCTCGCGGTCGAAGTCGGCGGTGTTCGCGTGGCGGTACTCCACCCCTTCGCCGGTGAGCAGCCCGGCGAGGATCTCGATGTAGCGCGCGTCGAGCTGGCTGCCGGCGACGCGCCGCAGCTCGGTGAGCGCCTCGAAGGAGCTCATCTGCGTGCGGTAGGTGTCGGCGGCGGTGAGCGTGTCGTAGACCTCGGCGACCGAGATGATCTTCGCGATCTCGGGGATCTCGGACTCCGAGAGCCCCTGCGGATAGCCACGGCCGTCGATGCGCTCGTGATGGGCGCGCACGATCTCGGCGACCGGGCCGTACATGCCGAGGTCGCGCAGCATGTCGGCGCCGAGCTCGGGATGGCGCTGGATCGCGACCCAGTCCTCGTCGGTGAGCGTGCGACCGCGCTCGGCGACCCGGTCTGACAGCGCGAAGCGACCGATGTCGTGCAGCAGGCCCGCCGTGTGGGCGAGCTCCTGCTCGCTCGCGCTCATCCCCACCTCGGCGGCGATGTCCCGCGCGAACCGCGCGACCGCCGCCGAGTGGCGCGCGGTGCGCTCATCCCGGACGTCGAGCGTCCGCATCAACCCCGCGAGCACCCCCCACGAGAGCGACACGTACTGCTCGGCACGGTGGCGGGACTGGCGCAGCAGGTGGACCATGTAGGAGAACGCCAGCACCGCGGCCAGGGCGAACGCGATCCCCGCCTG
>CAZZWJ010000218.1:0-5453 GCA_964657875.1 uncultured Solirubrobacteraceae bacterium | reverse complement strand
CGTCGTGTGCAACCGCGCGAGCGCGCCGGCGTCGGCGACGATCTGAGACTCGTTGCGACGCAGCGACGCCTGCAGCCGGGCCGCGAGCGTGGACGTGGAGGCGGCGGCGAGCTGAGCCAGCAGCGAGCGGCGCAGCGCGTGCGCGGCCGCGAGGCGGGCGGCCGTCGTGTTCACCTCGCCGGTGATGTCCGCGCTCGCGTCCACCCGCGAGGTCACCTGGGCGCCGCGGAGCGAGGACAGCCGTATGAGCGTCGTCTGCAGTCGCCCGCTCGGCACCTGGAGCGCGAACCGGGCGCTCCCGGAGCCGTGCGCGCGGTCCACGACGTGTGAGCTTGAGACGACTCCGTGCTCGGCGCCGATCACGTCGAACACCTCCTGGGCGACGGCGTCGACCCGCCCCGAGCGAGCTCGCAGCACGAGCTGGGCGGACCGGGTGACGTCGCGGCCGTTGCCCGACCGGGGCGCGGGACTCTGCGCCGGGACCGTGGCCTGCCGCGTCGACGCCGCACCGGAGGCGCTCCCGGCCGCCACGCCGCTCCGGGTGGCCGATGATGCGCTCGCGGCTGCCGCGGGGGCACTCGCCGCCGTCGAGGAGGAGATCACCTTCGCCTTCGACGCCGGCCCGGACGTCGCGTCGGTCCGAAGCTGACCGGAACCGCCGAAGTGGACGGTGACGAGCACGAGGACCACCACGGCGACCCCGCCGAGCGCCGACCCGACGCTCCACCACAGCCGTCGGGGAGACCGCGCCCGTCGAGACGATCGCCGCGGGCGGGCGACGAAGCGCTCGGCGGCGCGGGCGTCGAGAGCGGCGAGGAATGCGGGTGCCGGCTGCGGGCATTCGCCGCGCAGGATCAGCGAGAGCTCGGCGAGGTCGGCGAAGTCCGGGTCGACCGGCTCGCCGTGCAGCGTCGCGTCGATCGCCTCCAGGGCGGCGACCGTGTCGTCATCCAGGGGCTGGGCCTCACGCATCACAGGCCTCCCGCAACGCGCGCATGGTTCGGTACAGGAACGTCCCCACGCCGGTCTCGCTCATCCCGATCACGGTCGCGATCTCTCCGTTGGACAGGCCCGCGTGGAACTTCAGCGCCACCAGCTCGCGCTCCCGCGCCGACAGGCCCGCGACCGCGGCGCGCACCGCGGTGCGGCGCAGCGCCACCTCGGCGCCGTCCTCGAGCTCCGCCGTCGCCGGGTCGGGCGGTTCGGCGGACAGGGTGGCGACGCGACTGCGGCGTCGCAACTCGTCCAGGGCGGCGTTCCGAGCGATCCCGAACAGCCACGCCCGCTCCTCGCCGCGTCGCCGGTCGAAGCTGCGCCGCCGCCGGTAGGCACGCTCGAACGCGAGCTCGGTGACGTCCTCGGCGCTCGCCGGGTCCCCGAGCAGCGAGTAGACGTACGCGTGGAGATCCCGGCGACTGGAGCGGTAGAGCGTCTCCAGGCGCGTCCATGAGTCCTCGAGGGTGGCGGGCCGGCGTTGGATCGGAGGGGCGACCATGACTGCACTACGCGCGGGGCGTGAATCCGTCACACGCCGCAGTTCGTTCGGGGGCGTGAATCCGTCACCCCCCGGTATCGTCGAGTCCGTGCGCGGGGCCCTGATCTGCACGGTGGCAGCGGTCACGGTGAGTGGTGGCGGCGCGGCGGGCATCGCCGCGGCAGCCTCGCAGCCGCCACCGACCCGTGTCCAGATCCTGCGCGCGGTCCACAACGCGACCCGCTCGCGGTACCTGTGGGCGACCGTGAACGTGTGCGAACGCCACCACCGTGGCGGACTGGTGGGCGTCCGCGGCCAGATGCCCGCGCTCGGATTCGACGCGACGCTGTCGATGACCGTGCAGTTGCGCCAGTACGACCGAGCCGACCGGCGCTTCGTCTTCGTGGCGGGCAGCACCGCCCGCCACACGGTGACGCTCGGCAGCGTGCCCACCGGTGTGCACCAGGACGGCGCTGAGTTTCCCTACACCACCGACACCGGTGAGCTCGACGCGATCGTCACCTTCACCTGGACGCGCGACGGGCGGCGCCTGGCACAGGTGACCCGTTCCACGACCGGCGGACATCCCGCCGCGGCGTACTCCACTCCGCGGGGGTTTTCGGCGGCGAGCTGTCGGCTGTGATGACGCTCCCGTCGCTTGGAGGTCGGCGGACCCCTAGAGGCCCAGCAGCTTGGCGCCGGCGACGAACAACGCGCTGCCCCGCCGGTCGCCCCGCACCAGGGCATTGAGGCTCGCCTGCGACACCTTGGTGCCCAGCGACTCCTTCTTGATGTCCTTGACCAGTGCCCGGTTGGAGTCGACGATCAGCCCCAGTCCCTTGACGATGTCCGCCTTGCCCTTGGCACCGGTGGAGGTCGACGACGACTCGCCCTGGAGCGTGGTCCGCAGGTTCCCCAGGGCGGTGTCCTGAACCCGGACGGCACTGAAGAGCTTCGTGGTCGAATGCGTCCGGCGGAGCGTCGCCTGGGCGGCGTTGATCTTCGCCTGAGAACGCCTGATCGTCGGAACGGCGCGTTTGACGGAGGCGCGAAGGCTCGCGTCGCTGGCGCGGGCCGTGGCGATGGGAGCGACCGCCATGGCGCCGATGACGAGTGGCGTGATCAGCCGACGGCGTCCGAAACGATGCGACATCTCTCTCTCCCGCGCTTGACGTCAGGTCGACGTCAACGATACCGATGCCGCTCAGTGCTGACAGCCCGGACACCAGAACGTCGTGCGGTTGTCATCCCCCTGGCCGCGGGCGCGGATCGTCGTGCGACAGCGCCCGCACGCCTCACCGTGGCGGCGGAACACGCGCCGGTCGGGGGCCTGGTCGCCGGTCTGCGCAGACGCGAACATGCGGGGGCGCGCCGCTTCGACGATCGCCCGCGCCTCGTCGTCGCTGACGTCGCCGACCGCCCGCCACGGGTCGATCGCCGCGTCGAAGCACGACTCGGCCTTCCACAGATTCCCGATCCCCGCCACCGTGCGCTGATCCAGCAGCGCGTCGCCGATCCCCCGCGTCGGGTCGTCGCCGCGCAGCCGGGCGAGGAAGCGCGCGTAGTCGAAGACGGGCGCGAGGATGTCGGGACCGAGCGCGGTGAGCCGGCGGTCGAAGCGGGTGCGGCTCTCGGTGAGCAGCTCCAGCACCGGGCCGTCGAACTGCACGACCTCGGTGTCGCCGCGGCGCAGGACGAGCCACGCGCGGCGGGGGGCGCGCCGCCAGCGCCGACCGGGCGGGTAGACGCCCCAGGACCCGGTCATGCGCAGATGCGAGTGCAGCGTCAGGTCACCCTCGAAGCGCAGGAACAGGTGCTTGCCGTGGGTGGCGATCTCGTTGACCGCTCGGCCGGCGAGGCGTTCGGGCCACCGGTCCATCGCGTGACGACGCTGGGGGGTGCGAATCTCGTCGGGCACCTGCCCCTCCAGGACGGGGCGGATCCGCCGGGCGGCGTAGGCGATCGTGTCTCCCTCGGGCATCGGTGCCCGGAGGATGGCACCCGCCGGCGAACGCGAACGCGGATAATCATCAGATCGCAGTCCACGCGTGAGGAGAACGAGAGATGAAGAGCAACGCCGCCGTACTCGTCGAGGTCGGCAAGCCGTGGGAGGTCAGGGAGGTCGATGTCGCCGACCCCAAGGAGGGCCAGGTCCTGATCCGCTACACGGCCGCCGGCCTCTGTCATTCCGACATGCACCTGATGACCGGGGATCTTCCGGTCGAGCTGCCCTACATCGGCGGACATGAGGGGGCCGGGATCATCGAGGCCGTCGGACCCGGCGTCACCAAGGTCAAGGTCGGTGACCACGCCGTGTGCGCGTTCATCCCCTCCTGCGGGCACTGCCGCTGGTGCTCGACGGGTCGCCAGTCGATCTGCGACCTCGGCGCGACGATCCTCATCGGCCACCTGCCCGACGGCTCCTATCCGTTCTCGGTCGACGGCAAGCCGGCGGGCGCGATGTGCATGCTGGGAACGTTCTCGCAGTACGCGACGATCAGCGAGGCCTCGGTGGTCAAGGTCGACGACGACCTGCCGCTCGAGGTCGCGGTCCTCGTCGGCTGCGGCGTGCCGACCGGCTGGGGCTCGGCGGTGAACACCGGCAACGTGCAGATCGGCGACACCGTCGTCATCTACGGGGTCGGCGGGATCGGTGCCAACGCCGTCCAGGGCGCGGCCCACGCCGGCGCGACGAAGATCATCGCGGTCGACCCGCTCGCGTCCAAGCGCGAGTTCGCCCAGGAGCTCGGCGCCACCCACATCGCCGAGACCGCCGAAGCGGCGATGGAGTTGGCCCAGGACAACCGTGCCGGCGGCGCCGACGTGGCGATCGTCACCGTCGACGTCGTCAACGAGAGCGTCGTGCAGGCGGCGACCGCCGCGGTGCGCAAGAACGGCACCGTCGTGCTCACCGGCCTCGCCCATCCCGAGTCGCTCACCGTGCAGCTCTCGGGCATGGACCTCACGCTCAACCGCAAGCGCGTCATCGGATCGCTGTTCGGTGACTGCAACCCGGCGTGGGACATCACGCGAATGCTCGACCTCTACCGCGCGGGCAAGCTCAAGCTCGACGAGCTGGTCACCAAGCAGTACTCGCTCGCCGACATCAACCAGGGCTACGACGACCTGGAGGCGGGCAGGAACATCCGCGGCGTGGTCATCCACGAGCACTGAGCGTGGATCGGCTGCACGCCAGCCTCGCGTCGTCGGTCGTGGGGCTCCGCCGGGAGGCGGAGCTCCTCGCGGCGGCCCTGCGCCAGGGGTGCCACGTCGTGCTGGACGGCCCACCGGGGACCGGGAAGTCGACGCTGTTGCGGTCGATCGCCGCTGCCGACGGACGCGGCGTGCAGTTCGCCGAGGGCAACGCGGAGCTGACCCCGGCGCGCCTGGTCGGATCCCACGACCCGGCGCTCGTGCTCGCCGGCGGCTACCGCCCCGAGGCGTGGAGCGACGGACCGCTTGCCGCAGCGATGCGTGCCGGCGAGCTGCTCTACCTCGAGGAGCTCAACCGGATTCCTGAGGAGACGCTCAACGCGCTCATCACCGCGATGGCCGAGGGCGAGCTCACCGTCCCGCGGCTGGGCACGATCCGGGCGGCCGACGGGTTCGTGCTCGTCGCCGCGATGAACCCGTTCGACGCCGTCGGGACCGCGCGGGTGAGCCAGGCGATCGCCGACCGGATGTGCCGGGTCGCCGTCGGCTATCTCGACGAGGCGGGTGAGCGAGAGGTCGTCGAACGGGTCACCGGCGGCGATCCGCGACTCGCCGCACTCGCGGTCACGGTGACGCGGGGGACCCGCTCACACCGGGCGGTCGCGACCGGGTCCTCGGTCCGCGGGGCCCTCGACATGGTCCGCCTCGCCACCGAGCTGGCGGTGATCCGCGCGGCCGATCCCGACGACCGCGACGTCCTGCTCGATGCGGCGCTCGCCGCGATGTCCGGGCGCATCCGGGTCCACGAGGACCAGGAGCGCACGGC
>CAZZWJ010000217.1:0-5457 GCA_964657875.1 uncultured Solirubrobacteraceae bacterium | reverse complement strand
CATGAGCCTGACCGTGATCGAGCAGGCGTACGCGAAGGTGAACCTGTGCCTGTTCATGGGGCAGGTGCGGGATGACGGCCGCCACGAGCTCGTCACCGTGTTCGATTCGGTGCGCCTCGCCGACGAGCTCACCGTGAGCGAGTCGCGGTCGGGCGTCGACGAGGTCGTGTGCGCGGGCGTGCGCGGGCCCAACCTGGTGAGCGATGCGCTCGTCGGGCTGCGGGCGGCCGGCTGGACGGCCCCGCCGGTGCGGGTGGAGATCCACAAGCGGATCCCGGTCGCCGCCGGGATGGGCGGCGGCTCGGCCGACGCGGCGGCGATGCTGCGCTGCGCCGGGCGCCTGGCCGCGATCGACCGGGAGGCGGTGGCGGAGATCGCCGTGCGCCTGGGCGCCGACGTCCCCGGGCAGCTCGCCCCCGGGCCGAGCCTGGGGACGGGGGCCGGCGAGCGCATCGCGCCGCTGGCGGGACTCGGGTCCTACGGCCTGCTCGTGCTCCCGGCGTCGTTCTCGCTCTCCACCGCCGCCGTCTACCACGAGGCCGACCGGCTGGGTCTGGGCCGCGACCCCGAGGCGCTCGCCGCGCGCCACGTCGAGGTCCGGGAGGCACTGGCCGCGGGGCCGGAGGGTTCCGGGGTGGGCGCACTGCATGCCCGCGAGCTCATGGTCAACGACCTGCAGCCGGCGGCGCTGTCGCTGCGGCCCGAGCTCTCGGTGGCGCTCGACGCGGCTTGTGAGGCGGGATGTGAGCACGCGATGGTGTGCGGCTCGGGCCCCACCGTGATCGGCGTCTTCATCGGCAAGGGCGCGGGCGCGCGGGCGCGGAGGGCGGCCGAGGAGCCGGGTCTGCGGGCCCGATTTGGCGGGACGGCCGCCGCCGCGCCGGTTCATTCGGCACAATCAGCGTTTCGCTCGTGAGCAATCAGACGATCACCTATCTCGTGGCTGGGGGGGCTGCCGCGCTCTCGCTGATCGCGTTCGGCACGCTCGTGCTCGTGCCGGCGCTCAGCTCCTACCGGCGCCCGCTCGCGCGGGTCGGCGCCGCGGTGCTGTCGCTCTACGTGCTCGCGGCGTTCATCGGCGTCGGGGTCCTGCTCGGCGCGCTGGTCATCTTCGAGTGGCCCCGACTGTTCTCCTGACATGTCGGACTTCAGTGCCTTTGCGGCAGTCACCGATGCGGTCGAGGCCGGCGCCGGACTGCCCGAGATCCTGCGGGGCGCCTCCCGCGCCCTGGACGCGAGCCTGATCCTCATCGATCGCTCGGCGAGCGTGCTCGCCGTCGCCGCCCGGTCACCCGCCGACGAGCGGTCGCTGATGCGCGACACCGACGGGGTGACGACGCTCGAGCTCAAGGTCGCCGACTCGACGGTCGGTCAACTGCGGATGCGCTCCCGGGGCGAGGAGCCCAACGGCGCGATGCTCCGGCTGGTGACGACGCTGATCGCGTCGGAGGTCGAGCGCGTGCGGGCGCCCGAGCGGGCCTCGGAGGAGGCGGCGCTCGCGTTCCTGCGGGCGGTGCTCGGCCGCCGCATCGAGGACCGGGAGGAGCTCATCGCCCGCGGGCGGGAGCTCGGCTGTGACCTGTCGGGCGGCGGCTCGGTGCTCGTCGTGCGCGCCCACGCCCGCCACGCCACCGAGGACGACTGGCGTCGACGGCTGCTGGCGGTGAGCACGCGCGGGGCACGGTCAGTCGCCGGCGGGGCGATCGCGGCCCCGACCGAGCTCGGCGACAACGAGGTGGTGGTGCTCATGCCCGCCGTCGACGGGGAGGCGAACCGGCGCGTCGCCGGGGCGATGCTGCGCGAGCTCGAGGCGGGCCTGGTCGGCTTCGCGGTGCGGCTGGGGCGCAGCCGCCGCGTCGAGGACCCATTGGACCTGCAGCGCGCCTACGACGAGGCGCTGCTCGCGGTCAACGTCGTCGAGGGCGACATCGAGCGCGTCGAGATGGCCTATGAGGAGACCGGCACCTATCAGCTGCTGCTGCCCTACATGCGCGATCCGGCGGAGCTGCAGCGTTTCTATCGCGACACCGTGCGCCCGCTGGTCGCCTACGACGAGCAGTACGACACCGACCTGCTCGGCACGCTGGCCACCTTCCTGGATTGCGACGCGAACGTCAACGCGACCGCCGCGCGGCTGATCACCCACCGCCACACGATCCGCTACCGCTTTGAGCGGGTGCGGGAGCTCACCGGTCTCGACGTCTCCTCGACCGACGGCCGCGAGAAGCTGTCGCTGGGCCTGAAGGCGATGCGGGTGCTCGGGATCGCCCCGCCGCGCGGACCCGCCACCGAGCCGGGGGCCGGCGGCGGTCGGGTCCCGATGTAGAGAGCATCACCGGCGCGCGGCGAGGTAGGCCGGCCACGAGCCGTGGGCGCTGATGTCCGCCGCACCGTCCAGCGCCGCCGTCTCACAGCCGAAGCCGACGACCGCGCGACCGTCCGCGAGCGTCACCTGACCGAGCGTCATCGGCGTCGGCAGCGCGGCGAGAAATGAGCCGAGCGCCGCCGGCGGAAGCTCCCACAGCTCGCCCTCGATCTCGACGCCCCCGCTCGGCACCCGCGACAGGCCGGGCTTGGGCGGGTCGGTGGCGAGCGCGTACATCCGGTAGTCGGGCGTCGTGTGCACGACGCCGGCGAAGCGGGCCCCCGCCGTGGTGAGCTGGTGGTGCAGCGGCTGGCCGCGACGGTGGGCGCCGATGACGAGCAGCGCGATCCCGCGGGGGGTCCCGACGGCGAGTGGGCCGTCGGTCGGCGCCGCGGTCCCGGCGGCGGGTGGGGCCTCTGCGGTCCCGCGGGCCGATCCCGCCGCAGACGAGCCCGGGCTCTCGGTCTCGGCGAGAAACCGGGCGGTGAGATCGGCGAGCACCCGATCCCCGAACGCGGGCGCGACGAGGCTCACCCCGAAGCACCCGCCGTCGGCCTCCCCGGCGGGCAGCGCGACCGCGCACATGTCCAGCAGGTTGACGAACGTCGTGTAGTGCCCGAGCTCTGAGTTCACGCCGACCGGATCGGCGGCGACCTCCGCGATCGTCGGCTGGCGGGCGACCGTCGGCGTGAGCAGCGCGTCGGTTCCGGCCAGCCGCTCGGCGGCCACCGCCGCGAGGCGCTGCAGCGTCTCGGTGTCGTCGATCAACCGCACCGCGGGGATCTCCGCCGCCGACGCGATGATCCCCGCCACGGTGGGGTCGACCTCGTCGGGGTGCCCGGCGATGAACGCGCCGACGGCGGCCCACCGCTCGGCGATGAACGCCCCGCCGTAGAGCAGTCGCCCGGCGGCGAGCAGCGGCTCGATGTCGACCTCGCGGACGGTCGCCCCGAGTGCCACCCAGCGCGCGACCGTGGCGGTGAACGCCCGTCGTCCGGCGTCGCTGAGGGGGCTGAGCTGCGCCTCGGTGGGGACCGCGATCACCGGGGCCGGCGGCGCGGCCAGCGGCGCGTCGGGCGGCCACGCCCGTGGGGGCAGACCCGCCGGGTCGGGGGCGCCGGCCATCGTCCACAGTGCGGTCTGGGCCAGCGCGGGATCGCTCGCGAACACGGCGACGCAGTCGAGCGTCCGGCACGCGGGCACGACCCCGGTGTTGGAGACGAGACCGTAGGTGGGCTTGACCCCGACCAGGCCTGCAAACGCGGCGGGCACCCGGCCCGAGCCGGCGGTGTCGGTCCCCAGCGCGAGGTCGACGATCCCCAGCGCGGTCGCCACCGCCGAGCCGCTGCTCGAGCCACCGGAGACGTGGCCGGGGCGGCGGGCGTCGCGGACGGCGCCGTAGGGGGAGCGGGTGCCGACGAGGCCGGTCGCGAACTGATCGAGGTTCGTCTTGGCGACGATGATCGCTCCCGCCGCCCGCAGCGCCGCCACCACCGGGGCGTCCCGCGCCGGGGTGAACGCATACGCCGGACAGCCCGCGGTCGTCTCCATCCCGGCGACGTCGATGTTGTCCTTGACGGCGATCACCCGACCGCTGAGGGGACCGGGGGGTGAACGGTCGACCCGTGCCGCCTCCTCGAGTGCCTCAGCGCGTGGACGGACCGAGATCCAGATCTCCGGACGGTCCACCTCGGCGATCCGGGCGTAGGCGGCGGTCACGCGGGCCACGGCGCTTGAGCGGGGGGTCATGCCGCCGCCCCGGGGGTGAGGATGACGAGCGGGGCGCCGGACTGGACCTGGTCGCCGACCGCCACGAGGACCTCGTGCACGGTGCCGGTGACCGGCGCCTCCAGCGCCGTCTCCATCTTCATCGCCTCCAGCGTGAGCAGTCGCTCACCGTCGCTGACCGCGGCTCCGGGGGCGACGTCGATGCGCCATACCGAGGCGGTGCACGGAGCGCTGACGAGCACTGCGCCGTCGGGCACGGTCACCGTGACGGGCGCGGCGGACGCCGGCTCCGGGCGGGGGTCGAACTCGCCGGCCGCCGCCCACGCGGCCCGTTCCCCGGCGAACGCGTCGGCCTGGCGGTCGCGGAAGGCGGCGATCGACGGCCCGTTGGCCTCGACGAACGCGAGGTGCTCGGCGAGCGCGAACTCGCCGTCCTCGATCTCGACCTCCAGGCGCCCGGCGGCCATCTCGGCCCGCAGCTCCAGGAGCTCGCCGGCCTCGACCGGATACCAGCTGATGCGATCGAAGAAGCGCAGCAGCCACGGCGCGTCGGTGAACGGGCCGGTGCGGCGAAACCGCGACCACACCTGGGTGGTGCGCCCGACGAACTGATACCCGCCGGGGCCCTCCATCCCGTAGATGCACAGGTAGGCCCCGCCGATCCCCACCGAGTTCTCCGCCGTCCAGGTGCGCGCCGGGTTGTACTTGGTGGTCACCAGGCGGTGGCGGGGATCCAGCGGCGTGGCGACCGGCGCGCCGAGGTAGACGTCGCCGAGGCCGAGGACCAGGTACTGCGCGGCGTAGACGATCTCCCGGACCTGCGCCACGTCGTCGAGGCCGTTGACGCGGCGGATGAACTCGATGTTCCACGGACACCAGGGGGCGTCGTCCCGGACGCCCGCCATGTAGCGCGCGATCGCCTCGCGGGTCGCCGGGTCATCCCAGGAGAGCGGCAGGCGGACCCGGCGGGAGGGGACGACGAGATCCCGGGTCGCCGGCAGCTCGTCCTCGAGGCGGCGGACGAGCGCGAGCGCGCCGCGGACCGACAGCACGTCGGGGTCGAGCTTGAGCTGCAGGGACCGGATGCCGGGGGTGAGCTCCCGGACGCCGGGCGCCGCGGCGCCGGTCACCGCCTCGGCGAGCGCATGGATCCGCGCCCGCAGCCGCAGATCGAGCTCCATCGGCCCGTATTCGACGAGCAGGTTGTCATCGCCGCTGCGCCGCCAGGTGACCGCCGGATCCTCGCCGTCGCCCTCGCGGCGGCCGAGCACCCCGTCGTCCCCGTCGGGGGCGCGGATCGGCCGGCCGGGGCGCCGGTCGCGTCGGGGGACGCCGGCCTCGCCGACGGCGATGAACCGGACCCG
>CAZZWJ010000216.1:0-5476 GCA_964657875.1 uncultured Solirubrobacteraceae bacterium | reverse complement strand
CCACCCGCGCGGGGTCCGTGGTGGACACCTCGCTCGCCATCGGGCGTCCCGCCGCGGTCGGCACGTCGCTCGCCGACGAGCGTCCCGCCGCGGTCGACACCTCGCTCGCCATCAGGCTTCCTGGGCGACCGCCCCCGCGAGCGTGCACTCGGCCACGCGATCGGTCGCGTCGCGTGTCCCGCCGAGCAGCCGCCGGGAGAGCTCCGCGCGGCGGAAGAACAGCGGCGCGTCGTGTTCCCAGGTCGCGCCGATGCCACCGTGGACGTTGATCATCGCGCGAGCCCCGAAGTCGAGCGCCTCGCCGGCCGCGCTGCGGGCCGCCGAGGCGGCGAGCGGGAACTCGTCGTTGGGCGGGTGGGGCCGGCTTCCGGCGGCCCACCCCGCGTAGTACTGCAGGCCGCGGCTGTTCTCGATCCGGCGCAGGATCTCGACCAGCTCGTGCTTGACCGACTGGTAGGACCCGATCGCGCGGCCGAACGTGAACCGTTCCTTGGCGTACTGCACGCTGCGGTCAAGACACGTCTGGGTGGCCCCCAGCGAGTCGGCCGCGATCAGCGCCTGAGCGAGGTACCAGGCGTCGGTGAGGACGTCGGGACCGACCGCGAGCAGCTCACCGCGGGCCTCTCCGAAGCGGACGTGCCCGAGCGGGCGGGTCGCGTCGAAGCGGACCGTGGGCTCGATCGAGACCCCCGCGGCGCTCGCCTCGACGACGACCGCCACCGGGTCGCCCTCGGTGGTGACGCCGACGACGACGAGCAGGTCGGCGCCGACGATGTCGGGGACGAAGGCGACGGCGCCGTCGAGCGTCGCCTCCTGACCCGAGACGGCGACCGTGGGCGCCGGGGCGCGGGTCATGCCCGCGTCGGGCTCGACCGTCCAGCGGGACTCCAGATCACCGGGCGGGCGCGCCGGGACGTAGGCCGGGCGCCGCTCACCGGCAGCGACCTCGGCAAGGCTGCTGTGTCCGGCGCCGTCGAGGATCGCCGTCGCCGGCAGCACGCCGAGCAGCGGCACGGGCGCGAGCACGCGGCCGCATTCCTCGGCGACGAGCATCGCGTCGAAGGCGTCCAGCCCGGCGCCGCCCGCCGACTCGCCGATGAGCATCCCGGGCCACCCCGCCTCGACGGCGGTCGGCCACAGGTCGGGGAGCGTCGCGGGGTCCTCGAGCGCCGTGCGCGCCGCCTCGATCGTCTTGTGACGCGACAGCGCGGTCTGCGCCGCCTCGCGCAGGAAGATCTGTTCGTCGGAGAGCGACAGGTTCATGCCCGGGCCCCTTCCTTCTCGATCGAGCGCAATTCGCTGAACGGCACGCCCTTGTCCAGGCGCGGCTCGGTCGGCAGGCCGAGCACCCGCTCGCCGATCGTGTTGCGCAGGATCTGCTCGGTCCCCCCCGCGGACTTCAGCCCGGGCAGGAACGAGATGGAGTAGGCCCAGTCGGCGTCGGCGGCGAGGGCGTCGGGGCCGACGACGTCGGCGCCGAGGTCGGTCGCGGTGATCGCGGCGTTGACCATCGAGACCTTCGCGAGCCCCGCCTCGGGACCGGGGATCTGCCCCTTGGCCAGCAGCGTGAGCGCGCGGTAGCCGTTGAAGCGCACGGCGGTGAAGTCGGTGATCACCTGGCCGAGGCGGTGGCGGACCTCGGGGTCGGCGGCGGCCGCCGGATCGGCGGCGATCGTCTCCGCCAGACGCATCGGAGAGCCGAAGGACTCCGAGCCGAAGCCGATCGTGAGGCGCTCGAACATGAGCACGGTGAGCGCCGTGCCCCAGCCGTTGCCGATGCCGCCGACGACCGCGTCGGGCGAGACCACGACGTCATCGAGGAAGACCTCGTTGAACTCCGCCTCACCGGAGATCTGACGCAGGCCGCGGATCGTCACCCCGGGCGCATCCATCGGGATCACGAACATCGTGAGGCCCTTGTGCTTGGGCACGTCGGCGTCGGTGCGGGCGAGGACCATGCCGTAGGCGGCGAACTGGGCGTTGGTCGTCCACACCTTCTGGCCGGTGAGCGCCCAGCCGCCGTCATCGGTCTGACGAGCCCGGGTCTGGATCCCGGCGAGGTCAGATCCGGCGGCGGGCTCGGAGAACATCTGACACCAGACCTCGTCGCCGTGCAGCAGCGGGCCGAGGTAACGCGCCTTCTGCTCGTCGGAGCCGTGGGCGATCAGGCACGAGCCGAGCATCCCGATGCCGATCACGTCGAGGATCCCGGGCACCCCGGCACGCGAGATCTCCTGATTGGCGGTTACCTGCTCGATCGCGCCGAGGCCCTGGCCGCCGTACTCGACCGGCCACGTGACGCCGGCGAGGCCCGCCTCGGCGAGGCGGCCCTGCCACCGGCGGCGCGCGTCGATCCAGGTGCTGTCCTCATGGGAGCCGGTCCGCGACGGCGCCTCGTGCTTGTGCTCATCCAGCCACGCGCGTGCCCGCGCGCGGAACTCCGCCTGCTCCGGGGTGTCGTTGAGATCCAAGGCGCCTCTCTCTCGTCGCGTGATCGTGAATCGTGATTCACAAGTCTACTGTCCCATCCCCATGTCGCGCCCGACCACGATCATGAACCAGATCAGGCCGGCCGCGATGAGAACCGTCGACACGTCGTTGCCGAGCGCATGGGTGTCGGCCGCGGCGAACAGCACCCCGATGATGATCGTGACGATCGGGGCGCCGTAGCGGATCCGGCGATCGTCGCGGAGGCGGGACATACGGCCATGGTGCCACGCGAGCCGCGCCGCGGTGGCACCCCCACCCGGCGGCCCCGCGGTCCCGGGTCGGCGTCGTGAGACCGGGCAATCGGGTCCGCGAGCCGCAACGGCGAAGCGGGCCCCACCCGCGATCTCGAGCACGAGGCTCGAGACCGAGGATGAGACCCGCTCGCCGACGTCTGCCGGCGGCTAGGAGTCCGAGCCGTCGACGGGCAGATCGAGCTCGGCGAGCTCGTCGGCGAAGCCCAGCGAGGAGCCGTTGCCGATGTTCTCCAGATCGGAGAGATCGGGCTCCAGGCCACCACCGAAGCCGGTGAGCGACTCACCGTCGGTGAGGCCCAGCTCGGCCGCGAGGTCGTCGTGGTCGAGCAGACCGACCTCGTCGATCCCGCGGGGCAGCGGCTCCGACGGCTCGATCTCGATGCGCCGGTAGCGCTTCAGACCGGTGGCCGCCGGGATCAGCTTGCCGATGATCACGTTCTCCTTGAGACCGTTGAGGCGATCGATCTTGCCCTCGAGCGCCGCATCGGTGAGCACCTTGGTCGTCTCCTGGAAGGAGGCGGCCGACAGGAACGAGTCCGTGTTCAGCGATGCCTTGGTGATGCCGAGGATGATCTCCTCCGCCTGAGCGGCCTCGCCGCCGGCGTCGATCACCGCCTGGTTGATCTTCGCGTACTCGTAGCGATCGACGAACACACCGGGCAGCAGGTCGGTGTCGCCCTTCTGATCGACGCGGACCTTCTTCATCATCTGGCGGACGATGATCTCGATGTGCTTGTCGTTGATGTCCACGCCCTGGGACTTGTAGACCTCCTGGACCTCACGGACGAGGTACAGCTCGGTCTCGGTCCGGTCACGGATGGCGAGCAGCTCGTGCGGGTACAGCGACCCCTCGTTGAGCTGGGTCCCCGGCTCGATCGTCTGGCCCGACTCGACGTAGAGGATGGTGCGCCGCGGGAACGTCTCGCGATGCTCCTCGCCGCCCTCGTCGGTGATCACGATCGTGACCGACTTGTCGGTCTCCTCGATCGTCACCGCGCCGCCGACCTCGGCGATCTTCGCCAGGCCCTTGGGCTTGCGGGCCTCGAAGAGCTCGACGACGCGCGGCAGACCGTGCGTGATGTCGGCGCCGGCGATGCCGCCCGCGTGGAAGGTGCGCATCGTGAGCTGGGTGCCCGGCTCACCGATCGACTGCGCGGCGATGATGCCGACCGCGTCGCCGATCTGGGCGGTGGCGCCGGTCGCCATCGAGCGGCCGTAGCACGCCTGGCAGACCCCGGTCGGGGCCTCGCACTTGAGCACCGAGCGCACCTGCAACGTGATGACCTCGCCCGCGGCGGTGTCATCAGACCACGTGTCGAAGATGTCGACGAGGTCCGCCCGCTCGATCTCCGTGCCCGCGGTCACGATCACGTGACCGTCCTTGGCCTTGATGTCCCGAGCGGCGGCCCGGCCGACCAGGTTCGTGTTCGGCGTGCCCGTGGGACGCAGGTGACGGGTGTCGGGATCGATCTCCAGCTGGGAGACCGGCATCTCGATGAACCCCTCGGTCCCGCAGTCCTCCTGACGGATGATCACGTCCTGGGAGACGTCCACCAGACGCCGGGTGAGGTAACCCGAGTCCGCGGTGCGCAGCGCCGTGTCCGCGAGCCCCTTGCGGGCCCCGTGGGTCGAGATGAAGAACTCCAGCACCGACAGGCCCTCCATGAAGTTGGCCTTGATCGGACGCTCGATGATCTCGCCCTTCGGGTTGGCCATGAGGCCGCGCATCCCGGCGAGCTGACGGATCTGTGACGCCGAACCACGCGCGCCCGAGGTCGCCATCATGGCGATCGGGTTCATCGGGTCCAGGTGCGCCATCAGCGCGTCCCCGACCTCGTTGGTGGCGCGATCCCACAGCCCGGTGACGAGCTCGTGGCGCTCCTCCTGGGTGATCTCGCCGTCCTCGTACTGAGCCTCGATCGTCGTCACCTGGGTGTCGTACTTGGCGAGGATCTCGCCCTTGCTCGCCGGCGTCTGGGCGTCGTTCTTGGAGAACGTCACCCCGGCGCGCGTCGCGTACTTGAAGCCCACGTCCTTGAACGCGTCGAGCACCTGGGAGATCGACGACGCCCCGTACTTCTGCACGAGGTCGTCGATCATGCTCACCGAGTCGCGCTTGCGCATCGACTGGTTGGCGAACACGTAGGAGGCGGGGTCGAACTCGGCCCCGATCGCCTCCTCGAGCGCCCGCTCGATCGCGTCGTTGTAGATGATCCGCCCGATCGTGGTCAGGATGTGGCCGCCGTCGAGGCCGGCCGGGCGGAACTCCGCGAGATCGTGGAGCTTGACGATGCGGTGCTCGTAGGACCACTCCGCCTCCTGGGCGGTGCGGTACACGTGCGGCCGCGGATCCAGCGACGCCGGATCCATCTCGGCCAGCTCGGTCTCGGTCGGACCGTAGGTGAGGTAGTAGGTGCCGAGCACCATGTCCTGAGACGGCGTCGCCAGCGGCGCGCCGTGAGCCGGGGACAGGATGTTGTTCGCCGACAGCATGAGGATGCGGGCCTCGGCCTGAGCCTCGGCCGAGAGCGGCAGATGGACCGCCATCTGATCGCCGTCGAAGTCGGCGTTGAACGCCGAGGTGACGAGCGGGTGGACCTGGATCGCCTTGCCCTCGACGAGGATCGGCTCAAACGCCTGGATCCCGAGTCGATGCAGGGTCGGCGCGCGGTTGAGGAGCACCGGATGCTCGTGGATGACCTCCTCGAGCACGTCCCACACCTCGGGGATCA
>CAZZWJ010000215.1:0-5481 GCA_964657875.1 uncultured Solirubrobacteraceae bacterium | reverse complement strand
CGAGCAGCTTGGGATCGGTGTACTGAATGTCCGGGCTCATGCGGCCGAAGACGCGGATGCCGCGCTTCTTGGCGGCCGTCAGACACTCGCCGAACAGGTCGCGGCCCTTGAGGTAGCTGCTGATGTGGAAGAACGGTACCTTGGTCGGATAGAAGGCGACGGGCCCCGACACCGACAGCGCCACCGCCCTCGACCACGAGCTTTGAGCGCTCCAGCAGCCACACCATCGCGTCGGCGGTCTCATCCTCGCCGACGACGACGATCTCGTCGACCCAGCGGCGCACGAGTGCGAGCGTCGTCACGCCCGGGCGCTTGACCGCGATGCCGTCGGCGATCGTCGACATGCGGGGAACGACGGTCTGGGGCTCCCCGTCGGCGAGCGAGTCCGGGAACGCCGCGCACGCCGCGACCTGGACGCCGATCACCCGGACCTCGGGCCGCGCCGCCTTGATCGCACCGGCGACTCCGGAGATGAGACCGCCGCCACCGACCGGGACGAGGACCGTCGCGAGATCGGGGACGTCCTGGAGCAGCTCGAGACCCAGGGTCGCCTGCCCGAGGATCACGTCGGGATCGTCGAACGGGTGGACGAACCCGGCGCCGATCTCCTGCGCGCGGCTGAGCGCGCGGGCGACCGCCTCGTCGACCGATTCGGCGACGAGATCGACGATGCCGCCGAACGCCTGCACGGCGGCGACCTTGGCGACCGGCGCCTCGCGGGGCATGAACACCTCACAGGGGATCCCCCGCGCCCGGGCGGCGTAGGCGAGCGACTGGCCGTGGTTGCCGGCGCTGCCGGCGACCACCGCACTGGGGTCCTCGAGCTGGGCGATCCGGTGCGCGGCCCCCCGCAGCTTGAAGGACCCGGTGCGCTGCAGGTTCTCGGCCTTGAGCACCACCTCGCCGCCGCAGGCCTCCGACAGGCCGCGGGAGCTGAGCAGCGGAGTGCGCCGGATGAGCGGGGCGATGACCTCGGCGGCGACGTGGACCTCTCCGCCGGCGATCCGGCGCACGACCTCATCGGCGTCGGTCGGCGTGCTCACGGAGCGATCCACACCGCCTTGCAATATCAGATTCCCGGCGCGGCGGGCGGCGGCGTCAGCCCCCGGACGCGGCCCGCGGTCAGTTGGCAGCGCCGCGGGCGATCGCCAGGCACGCCTCACAGCGAGGCCACGGCGGGTTCCACGGATACCCGGTGACGTCCTTGCCGCACAGCGCGGTGTCGGGATCGGCATCGCTGACGAGGTGGCAGAGCTCCTCAAAGCCAGCGTCGTTGCGCCCGGGGATGTTGAGGCAGTCCGGATGGACGTTGGGAATCGTCGGCGGGGCGACAGGGCTCACGGGCGCGAGCCTACCCCGCGGGGCGCGTCGGGTCAGCCGCTCTCGGTCTGTCCGCCGGTGACGACCCGCAGGTGGGTGAACGGTCGCCCGTCGCGCAGCTCGGCGATGACCGCCTCGACGAGGCTGTCGGATTCGACCA
Organism: uncultured Solirubrobacteraceae bacterium; assembly: GCA_964657875.1. Lineage (GTDB taxonomy): Bacteria > Actinomycetota > Thermoleophilia > Solirubrobacterales > Solirubrobacteraceae > Palsa-465. The sequence goes on along the minus strand of CAZZWJ010000215.1, from coordinate 4,001 downwards.
CGCGGCCGTCGGTGACCGCCGCCACCGTCGCCCGCTTGGCCTGGATCAGGCGCGACATCGTCTCGTCGATCGTGTCGGCGGCGAGCAGGTACCAGGCGGTGACCGCGTCGTGCTGGCCGATGCGGTGACAGCGGTCCTCGGCCTGGTCATGGATCGCGGGCGTCCACTCGAGCTCCAGGAAGGCGACGTTGGAGGCGCGGGTGAGCGTGATCCCCTGCGCCGCGGTGCGGGTCGCGCAGATGATCAGCGGCGGCCCCCCGGGGTCCTGGAAGGCGGCGATCGACTGCTCGCGCGCGGGAAGCGGATCCTCGCCGAGCAGGTGCAGCGCATCGGGGAACCGGGCGACGACCGCCTTCTGGACCTCGATGTGGCGCGCGAACACGACGAGCGCCTCCCCGGAGGCGAGGAAATCCTCGATCCACGCCATCGCGGCGGCGAGCTTGCCGCGGGCGGCGAGGCGCTGCAGCGTCCCCAGCTGGGCGAGACGCTCGGCGCGCAGGGTCGCGGAGATCTTCGCGTTGAGCTCGGAGAGGTCGAGCGGCTGAGTGCGCAGCCACTCGATCACGTCGCGTTGGGCGAGGCGGTACTCGGACTCGTTGGTGAGTGCGATCGGCACCACGACCTGGCGTTTGGCGGGCAGCTGGGGCAGCACGTCGCGCTTGAGCCGCCGCACGAAGCAGTGGCGGCGCAGATGCCAGTGCAGGCGCTCCTCCATCAGCCGCCCGCGGAACTGCGCGGAGAACCGTGCGCCGGATCCGAAGTCCGAGAGGCGGCCGATCACCCGCAGCTGGGCGATCAGCTCGTCGGGGTGGTTGAGCACCGGGGTGCCGGTGAGCGCGAGCTTGAGCCCGTCGGGGCGCACCGCGCCGGCGAGTGCCCGCACCGCGTGGGTGCGCTTGGCGCTCGGGTTCTTGCAGTAGTGGGCCTCGTCGATGACGATCGCGCGCGGGCGCCGGCGGGCGAGCTGCTCGCGGTGGGCGGCGACGATCTCGTAGTTGAGGATCGTGATGTCACCGCGCGGCGGGACGGCGACCCGGCCGTTGACGACGGCGACGCTGCGGTGCGCGAGCCAGTGCTCGGCCTCCCGCGCCCAGGTGAGCTTCATCGCCGCCGGACAGACGACGATCGCCGGGAACGCCTCGTCGGCCTCCAGGGCCGCGAGCGCCTCGACGGTCTTGCCCAGGCCCTGCTCATCGGCCACGAACGTCGCCCGAGCGTCGAGCGCGTAGCGGACCCCGGCCCACTGAAACGGGGCGAGCGTGCCGCCCAGGCGCTCGGCGACCTCGGGGATCGGGTCGGCGCTCTCGGCGCGACTGCGGGCGACCGCGTCGGCGGCGCGGATGTTCTCGGCGCGCAGCTCCTCGAGGGTCTCCCGGGCGGCGGCGGTGACGACGACCTCGTGCTCGACGAGGAACGGATCGAGCTGATCGATCACCCACGGGTCGACGGCGAGCGCCCGGGTGCCGTCGCTGCCGGGCAGCCGCTCGAAGGCGGACGCGATCGCGGGATCGAAGCCGACCTCCAGGCGCAGCTCCTCACCCTCGACGCCGCGGTGCAGGGCCAGCTGGGCGCCCGGTGGCGGCTCGCCGTGCTCGAGGGCCGCCAGGCAGCGCTCGGCGGCCGCCTCCAGCCGGGCCGATTGCTCGCCCCGCAGCGCCCGGGCGATCTCGAGCGTGAGCGGCGCGAGGGTCCGTCCCTGGTCGTCGGTCACCGTCTGATCGGCGATCGCCGACGGCAGCGGCCCGGCGAGCGTGCGCAGGACCAGCCAGCCGCGATCGTCGTGGCGGGTCGTGGCCACCGTCCCGATCCAGCGCTGGTGCACGGTGTGCAGCCACGCGTGGACGTCGGGTGCGGCCTCCATCTCGGGGTAGCGCTCGAGCACCTCGGCGACCTTCAGCGCCGCCCAGTCGCTCGCCGGCGCCGACCACTCCTTCGTCTCCCAGTCAAAGCGCCGGTGGGGGATCGACCGCGCCATCGCCACCAGCGTGCGGTCATAGGCGAAGGCGAGCACCACCGTCTGCTGGCCGTCGGGGTCACGGCGCAGCTCGATGTTCGTCTGCGACGGCGCCAGCTCCATGGCGTCAGACGTTAGGAGGCGTCTCAGGACACCGTGATGGAGCTGAGAGCGGCGGCCGCAGGGAGATGGTGAGCGATCAGTGGGCGATGAGCTCGCCGTCGGGCGACGGCGTCTCGGCGCTCGCGTCCGCGTCGGCGTCCCGGACGTCGCGGGCGAAGGACTCGGCGGTCCGCCGGGCGGTCTGCCGGGCCCACGGCGAGGTGGTGAGGACCCCGAGCGCGAGCATCACGGTCCCGAGGCCGACGATGATCCACCACGACACGTGGGTCGCCTGCGCGAAGCCCCGACCGACGGTGCCGGTCGCGATCGCGCCCGCGAGCGCGCCGAGCACCGCGACCCCGAGCGTGGAGCCGAACTGGCGGCTGGTGGAGGCGATCGCCGCCGCGACGCCGGCCATCGAGGCGGGCATCCCGGAGACGGCGGTGTTCGTGATCGGCGGGTTCACGGAGCCCATGCCGAGACCGAGCAGCGCATAGGCCCCGAACAGGTAGGGGTAGGACGTCGCATCCGTGATCCGGGTGAGCATCAGGCCCGCCGCGATCACGAGCAGTGACCCGGCGACGAGCGGCGCCCGGGGGCCGCGGCTGCCGACGTAGCGGCCGCTGAGCGGCGTGATCACGAGCAGCCCCAGCGCCATCGGCAACGTGCAGAGGCCGGCATCCAGGGGCGACAGGCCACGCGCCTCCTGCAGATAGAGGGTGTTGATGAACAGGAAGCCGCCCTGCACGGCGAAGGCGGCGATCGCGAGACCGCTGGCGCCGGCGAACGGCGCCGAGTGAAAGAACCGCATCTCGATCAGCGGCTCGGCAACCCGTCGCTCGTAGGCGATGAGCGTGACGAGCGTGATGACGAACACGGCGCCCAGCACCAGCGTCTGCGTCGACAGCCACCCCGCGGAGGGGGCCTCGATGATCGCGTAGACGAGGCTCGCGAGGCCGACGATGATGAGCGCCTGCCCGACGGGGTCGATCCGGCGCGCGTGCGCGGCCCGGGACTCCGGCACGTAGCGGGCGGTGAGCAGGATCGCGGCCAGGCCGATCGGGACGTTGACCAGGAACACCGCGCGCCAGGAGACGGAGTCGACGAGCACGCCGCCGAGCACCGGCCCCAGTGCGATCGAGAATCCGATCATCGCCCCCCAGACGCCGATCGCCATCGCGCGCTCGCGGGGATCGGTGAAGACGTTGCGGATGATCGACATCGCGACCGGGTTGAGCATCGAGCCACCGACCGCCTGCAGGACGCGGGCGCCGATGAGGACCGGCAGGCTCGGCGCCAGCGTGCACAGCAGCGACCCCAGCGAGAACGTCGCCAGGCCGATCTGGAACACGCGGCGGCGGCCGATCCGGTCCGCGGTCGAGCCCGAGACCATGAGCAGGCTCGCGAGCACGAGCGTGTAGGCGTCGATCGTCCACTGCAGGCCCGACAGGCTCGCGTGCAGCGAGCGATGGATCGCCGGCAGCGCGACGTTGACGATCGTCACGTCGAGACCGACGATGAGCAGGCTCATCGAGCAGATCGCGAGGATCAGCAGCCGGCGGGCGCGGTCGGGCACCGGGGACGGCTCGGCAGCGGGCGGAATGGCCATTCCGCACGATCATAGTCCGCCCCCTGCGCGGTATCGTCGCGGCGATGTCCGAGGTGATACCCCTTTCGGGAGACCCGGTCGAGGATCCGGCCCCCGCGGTCCAGATCACCGGCTCAGACCTCGACGCGGCCGCGGTCTGCGCGATCGCCCGGGACGGTGCCCCGGTGGTGGTGACCGACGACGCGCGGGCGCGGATGCGGTCCTCCGACGCGCTCCTGCGGCGGCTCGCCGCCGCGGGCACGCCCGTCTACGGGGTGACGACCGGGCTGGGCGCGCGGGCGACCGAGCCCGTCGGCGACGACGCCGGCACCGTCTACGCGCTGCGCACGATCCGCG
>CAZZWJ010000214.1:0-5487 GCA_964657875.1 uncultured Solirubrobacteraceae bacterium | reverse complement strand
AGTCGCATGCGCGCGCGCACGCGACCGCCGAACCCCTCCAGTCCGCTCGCACACACCCCGCCGACGAGCAGCGCGCCGATCAGGCCGAAGAGCGGCGCGTCCTGGGAGCGGTCGCCGCCGTGCAGCAGCAGCGGCGCGATCCGGGTCCCGAGAAACGCCCCGATCGCGAAGCCGATCAGCGACAGCGCGCCGACGACGAAGCCCTGCAGGTAGCCGTAGACGGCGAGCAGGACGGTGAAGGCGAGGATCACCCAATCGAGAACGGTCACCGGCAGGTGAGTATGGCGGGGATCGGCGAGGGGCCCACCGGCTACCGTGTGCGCCTACCGTGACGGACCGCCGCGTGATCCCGGTCGCGAACCCCCGGCACCGGCGCACGTCACGACGGCGCCGGCTGCTCACCCGCAGCGGGCCGCTCCTGCTCGTCGCCGGTCTCGCCTTCGCGGTCGGCGCGCGGGTCGCCACCGGCCCCGGACGCGCCGAGCGCCACCTGGTCACTCGCTACGTGTCGGACTGGACGCACGGTGAGACGGCCGCGATGTACGGGCTGCTCGACCGCGCCTCGCGCGCCCGCGTCAGCGAAGCCGGATTCGCCGCGCTGCTGCGCGGCGCTCGCAGCACCGCGACCGCCCGGGCGATCGCCGTGCGCCACGTCGGGACGATCGGCGCCGGCGTCGCCACCGTGGCCATGACCGTCGACACGCGCCTGTGGGGAACGCTGCACCTGTCGCTGCGCCTCCCCCTCTCGGGCAGCGGTGGCGGGGCGCGCGTGCACCTGCAGAGCTCGATGCTGTTCCCCGGCCTGGCGGCCGGGCAGTCGCTGTCGCGCCGCGTGTCGATGCCACCCCGGGCGTCGCTGCTGGCAGCCGACGGCGCCGTGCTCGCTGAGGGTCCCGGCCGCACGAGCCCGATCCCGGACGTCGCCAGTCGGGTCGTCGGCACCCTCGGGCCCCCGTCGGCCGCCCAGGCGCGAGCCGACGCGATGCGCGGCGAGCCGGCCGGCACCGCCGTCGGCCAGGACGGCCTCGAGCAGGTCTTTCAGAACCGGCTCGCCGGGCGCGCGGGCGGGGAGCTTCTCGCCGGCGGGCACGTGATCGCGAGCTCGCGACCGCGGCCGGGCGCCGCGGTCCGGACCTCGATCGTGCCCGCCCTGGAGCAGGCGGTGGTCGCGGCGCTGGGCGGGCGCTACGCCGGCATGGTCGTCATGAATCCCCGCACCGGCGCTCTGGAGGCGGTCGACGGCCTCGCCTACGACGCGCCCCAGCCACCCGGCTCGACGATGAAGATCGTCACCGCGACGGCGGCCCTGCAGGCCCACCTGGTGACGATCTCGACCCAGTTCCCCGAGCTGTCGCAGGTGACGATCGCCGGGTACACGATGCAGAACGACGCCGGTGAGGTGTGCGGCGGGACCCTGCTCAACGCGTTCGCGGTCTCCTGCAACTCGACGTTCGCTCCGCTCGGAGTCCGGGTCGGGGCCAAGCGCCTCGTCGCCGCGGCGCGGCGCTTCGGGTTCGATGAGCCGAGCTCGATCCCCGGGGCGAGCGAGTCGACGATCCCGTCGGCGGCGAGCATCGGCGGCCCCCTGGAGATCGGCTCCTCGGCGATCGGTCAGGGAGTCGTCCTCGCCACGCCGTTGGAGATGGCCGATGTCGCGGCGACGATCGCCGACGGCGGGCGGCGACCGATCGCGACCTACGCCGCGAACGCCGCCCCGCGCTCGGTGCGCGTCACCACCCCGGCGGTGGCCTCCGCGGTTCAGAAGATGATGGTCGCCGTGATCGCCTACGGGACGGGCGCGTCCGCCGCGATCCCGGGGGTGACGATCGCCGGCAAGACCGGGACCGCGGAGCTGCGCAACACCGCGAGCAAGGCGGCGACGGCGAATCCGAAGAACACCGACTCATGGTTCGTCGCCTACGCGCCGGTGGGCGATCCGAAGGTCGTGGTGGCGGCGCTGTTCCCCGGTGCGGGCTACGGCGCGGCGACCGCGGCGCCTGCGGTGCGCAGCGTGATCGAGGCGGCGCTCGCGCAGTGAGGAGGGGTTTGCGCCCCGACGTCCGAGGGTCTGCGCCCCGACGCCCGAGGCGAGCCGCCCTCCGACCTGCGGATCAGAGATCGAGGGAGATCTCGCCGATCCGCTGACCCGAGTTCGAGAGCACGTACAGGGTCAGCGGGCGGTTGGCGTAGATCGTGTTGTTCACCTTGAACAGCAGGAGCCGGCCACCGATGAAGCCGTTGGCGGCGGTCGAGTCCTGTCCGGGCTCGGTCTCGTTGAACTGCAGCTGCTCGGAGTTCCACGCGTACGGGTTGAGATTCGAGTTCAGATCGACCGGGCGGTAGATGTGGCCGAGGGTGTCGGCGATCTCGAAGTGGTCGGCCCCGGGGGTCATGAGCGCACGGTGGTGCTGATTCTTGGCCCACAGGAACACGCCGTACCAGAGCTCGTCGGGCGGCAGATGGCGCGCCGACAGGCCCGCGGGGAGCCCCTTCATGTACTGGGAGTCCTCGACGCCCCAGGGGTTCATCGCCCGTGAGACCTGCAGCTGGTAGGTGATGTTCCCGGCCTCGATGTAGGAACCGTCGTTGTCGCTGTCGGCGACCTCGTGGCCGGTCAATCCCCGCACCGGAGTGCCGGGATGGGCCTCGCGGGTCCCGCCACAGCCGGCGGCGAGCAGCGCGAGCACGACGAGCAGCGGGGCGAATTTCAGGCGATGGAGGCTCATTGCGGCCGGGAGTCTAACGGTGGGGGGAAGACGGAAGCGTCGCCGGTGGGGCCCCGCCGGCGCGGAGTCGACGGCGTGGTCTGCACGCTGACGCCGCACGGCGCTCGCGCCATGTCGAGCGCTGTCGCGCACCCGGTCCTGCGGCATCCTCACTCCTCGGCGTAGCTGACGCGTGCCCCGCGGTCGCGATCGTCCTCGAGGATCGCGCGCAGGCGCCGCATGGCCTTGTGGGACTTGCGCTTGAGCCACGAGCGCCCGCCCATCATCTCCAGCAGCTTGTCGGAGAGCATCTGCGGCTGGGTCTCATAGCTGTACTGGACGCGGGTGCCGCCGGGAGCCGGCTGCAGCGTGTAGGTGCTCAGCGCGCGAATGCGGTTGTACTTGCCGCCGCGGCCGTGCTCGAGGATCCGGTAGGGCGGCTGCATCTCGGCGATCACCATGTCGCCCCAGGCGAAGCGGTTGCGAGGCATCTTCATGCGATAACGCACGCCGGCGCCGACGCCGACCGAGTTCTCCCGCGTGAGATGCCAGTCGACCAGGTAGTGGTCGGAGAACTCCGAGTGGTTGGACACGTCGGCGAGGTAGGCGTAGATCTCCTCGCGAGGACGGTTGATGAGGGTGCTGACGATGATCGGCTCCACGGCGCGGAATCTTATCCGCGTGCGCCGGCGGGACGATGTTCAGGCGGCGGCGCGCTGATCGGTGATCCGCATCGTGTGGCCGAATTCCGGGCCGTGGACGACGTGGGAACCGTGGGGGGGCGTGCGCTCCCGCCGGCGACACAGCTCGCAGGCGACTGCGCCCGACGGGTACTCATAGATGCGCTCGCCGACCAGCGGCGTGCGGTGGCAGGTCGTGCAGTGCTCCGACCCGCCCGCCAGGCGTTGGTCCAGACCCCGCCTGAGGAGCGCCAGCTCCAGCTCCAGCATGTCCTGCGCGGACGTCGCCATGGCGGGGTTATTCGCGACCGGGCGCCGCGCTCCTGCACGTCTGAGGGGCCGACGCGCACCCCTGGAGGTTCGGGGGACATGATGATCTCTTTAGCTTCGCTTAGCTTCCCGAGGGCTATTATGGAGGCCTCGCTCACGCTGCGGAACTGGCCGTTTCGGCCATCGGAATCGCGCACGAGTCCCGCACTCGGAAAAGGAGCTTCGGCGATGAAAGCATGGACCTCAGGAAGCATCGCCGGTACTGGCACGTTCCGTTGTACGGAGTGCGATTCACCGGTCTCGCTCGATTCAGCCCACGAGCTGCCCGCCTGCCCCAGCTGTGGCGGCACCCAGTTCGTGCGTGCGTCGCTGTTCACGACCTCCCAGCAGCCGATCCTCGATATCGATGTCCCGGAGGATGCCGACAGCTCGTGGCTGGGCGAGATCCGCGAGACGCTGACCGATCCCGGCCAGTACATCGCCTACCGCTCCGACGACGAGCCGATCGCCTACTCACTCACCCGTGAGTGGACGCGCATCGGCCGCAGCCTCGCCGCCGACATCCGCTTCGACGACCCGACGGTGTCGCGCCGTCACGCGCTCGTCGTGCGTCAGCCCGACGGGCTGCGCGTGCTCGACGACCGCAGCCTCAACGGCGTGTTCGTCAACGGCGAGCGCGTCGAGTGGTCGACGCTCGCCGACGGCGACGAGGTCGTCATCGGACGCCATCACCTGCACTTCATCGACGTGCCGGTGACCGCGGCGCTGGGCTACGCGAGCGCGCCGGATCCCAGCGCCACCGCGACGAACGCCTGATCTGCCGATTTCGGGCCGCGCGGGCAGGCGGATCGCAGGCGCGATCCTTATAGTCGGCGCCGATGCCTGAGACGATCGCGGTCCTCTCCCAGAAGGGGGGAACCGGCAAGACCACGACGGTCCGCACCCTCACCGACGTGTTTCGTCGCGTCGGCCTGGCGGTGCTCGCGGTCGACCTGGATCCGCAGGGCAATCTCTCGGACTACCTCGACGTCGATCCGGACGCCACGCCGACGATCGGCGACGTCCTCGCGGGCCGGGCGACCGCCCGGGAGGCGATCCACAACGGGGTCATCCCCGCCAACCTGAACCTCGCCGAGGCCGAACTCGCGCTCGGCGGCAAGATGGGGCGCGAGCTCACGCTCAAGAAGGCGCTGGCCACGGTCGCCGGCGACTACGACCTCGTGCTCGTCGACTGCCCGCCGGCGCTCGGCCTGCTCACCGTCAACGCGCTCGTCGCCGCCGACCACGCGCTGCTGTCGGCCGAAGCGCAGTACTTCGCCCTGCAGGGGGTCGAGCAGGCGCTCGAGGTCATCGAGCTCGCGCGCGAGTCGCTCAACCCCGAGCTGCGCTGGCTCGGGGTCATGCTCAACATCGCCGACATGCGCACCCGGCATTCCCGCGAGGCGTTCGCCTCACTGCGCGAGCACTTCGGCGACACGCTGCTGGAGACGACGATCCGCTCCTCGATCGCCTACGCCGAGTCAGCCGAACGGGCGGTCTCGATCATCGACTACCGGCCCGACCTCGGTGCCGACTACCTCGCGGTCGCCGACGAGCTGCTGCGGCGTCTCGGGATCCGCAAGGGCCGCCGGGCGCTCGCGGATCTGCTCGCCGAAGTGACACCGGCCGTTCCCGCCGACGACTGACCGTCGCCCCCGGTCCTCCCCGCGCCTCGGCTCCCCGCGCCCGCACTCCGGGGGCCCGAGCCCCGCCCTTCCCCAACTCCGGGAAGAAACGACGGACATACGCCACCCAAGGTTCCCCGAGCGGGCCGGACGCCCCGCCGAGGCCCT
>CAZZWJ010000213.1:0-5511 GCA_964657875.1 uncultured Solirubrobacteraceae bacterium | reverse complement strand
GATCGGCGCGGTGGGCGCCGCTCGGGTCGGGGCGAGCGCGACGACGATCGAGCTCGCCAGGCTGGTGACGCCACCCGGGGTGGTGGCGTCGCCGAGCACGCTGCCGAACCCGAGCATGAGCAGGATCGACACCGCGGCGGCCCGGGCGAGCGGGAGCAGCTCCCCGGCCCGGTCAGGGGCCGCGCCGTCCGCCACCGGGACGACCGCCGGGGCGGGGGGTCGGGAACCGAGGCCCGGGTCGGCGAGATCTCCGATCGCGACCGCGACCCGGGTGGGCAGGGGGAGCCGGCGCGCTCCGCAGGCCATGCAGTAGCGCTGATCGTGCGCGAGCGGCTGCCCGCACTGCGAGCAGCGGTCCGCCGGATGGCTCATCTGCGTATCGGCGCGGGTCATGACAACCCCCGAGTGTCGCCCGCACGATCCTCCGGGGTGTGAACATCCAGAGAACTCCGGGCACGCGAACGTCGAGCTTCACAAACTGGATACATGCGCCAGCGAGCCGACACGTACCGTAGCTGCTCGTGTCCTCAGGACCCGACAACCCGGGCTTCGGCTCGTCCGATGCCGAGACGCCGACGCCGCACGCGGCGATCCCGGAGACCCTCACCGCCGGAACCGTCTCTGACCGCTGCGTGAGCTGCGGTGCCCCCCTCTCCAGCGATCAGCGCTACTGCGTCGTCTGCGGCGAGCGCCGGGGCGCTCCGCGCTTCTCCCTGCCGTCGTCGACGGAGACCGAGGCGACCCCGGCGCCGCCCGTCGCCGCCGCCGCGGCTCGCGGGGGTCGGTTCTCCTCCGGGACGACCTTGGTCGCCGGCGTCGCGACGCTGCTGCTCGCGATGCTCGTCGGGTTTCTGATCGGCCACAACGCCACCGGGTCCGGGACCCGGACGGTGGCCGCCGCGACGCCCAAGATCTACGTCAACGGCGGAGGTTCCTCGGCGGCGACCAATGGCTCGACCTCAGCGACAGGGTCAGCCACGACCCCCACGACGACGAAGCACTCGGCTTCCAAGCAGAAGACGTCGTCCAAGCTGAAGGCCAAGAAGACCACGCCCAAGGTTGCCAAGAAGACGGCGGCGGCCGAACAGGGAGCCGCGAGCAAGGTCCTCGGCGGCTCGGGCACCCCGGCGGCGACGGTCACCGTCGGATCAACCGGCACCGGCAAGGGCTACAGCAAGAAGACCCACAAGTTCACCGGCTCGTTCTTCGGTCAGTAGCGCATGTCCGGTTCACCGCATTCCACGAGCGACTCGACGTCGTCCCACGGCGCGGCGGCCAACGGCGCCTCGGCGTCGAAGCCCGCCCCGTCCTCCGCGCCCCCGCTCACGTCCCGCACACAGCTCAGCGACGACCGCACGTTTGATCTCGTCCGCCGTCGAGACCAGCTCAACGCGAAGGTCGCCGAGCTGCAGTGGGACCTCGGGGGCCTCGTCTATGAGATGGCGGTGCGTGATCAGATCCGCACCGAGGTGATCGTCAAGCGCGCCGCCGACCTGCAGGCGGCCGATGCCGAGCTGCAGGAGGTCGAGCGGATCCTGCGCCTGGAGGAGACTTCGGTCGCCGGCGCGTGCGGCAATTGCGGCTCGCCCCACAGCACCGGCGCATCGTTCTGCTGGCAGTGTGGGCAGCCGCTGCTCGCCGAGGTCGCCTCGGCCTCGATCAGCCCCGACGCGCGCTGAGGAGCCGAGATCAGCCGAAGCGGCCGGTGACGTAGTCGCGGGTACGCGTGTCGACCGGGTTGCCGAAGATCGCGTCGGTGTCGGCGTATTCGACGAGCGTGCCGACGCGGTCGGCGAGGTCGAGTGAGAAGAACGCGGTGCGGTCGGCGACGCGCGCCGCCTGCTGCATGTTGTGGGTGACGATCACGATCGTGTAACGATGCTTGAGGCGGTGCAGCAGCTCCTCGATCGAGGCGGTGGCGATCGGGTCAAGCGCGGAGGCCGGCTCGTCGAGCAGCAGCACGTCGGGCTCGACGGCGATCGAGCGGGCGATGCACAGCCGCTGCTGCTGACCGCCCGACAGCGACAGCGCGCTTGACTTCAGACGGTCCTTGACCTCATCCCAGATCGCGGCGTCGCGCAGCGCTCGCTCGACCCGCGCGTCCATGTCGTCGCGCAAGCCGAGGTTGCGTGGCGCCCAGGCGATGTTGTCGTAGATCGACTTGGGAAACGGGTTGGGCTTCTGAAACACCATCCCGATCCGCCGGCGCACCTCGACGCGGTTGGTCGCCTTGGCGTAGACGTCGTGTCCGTGGTAGAGCACCTGGCCGTCGACCCGGAAGCCGGGGATCGCGTCGTTCATCCGGTTCAGCGAGCGGATGAACGTCGACTTGCCGCATCCGGAGGGACCGATGACCGCGGTGACGAGGTTGCGCTGGATCCCCATCGTCACCCGGGCCAGCGCGCATTTGGGTCCGTAGTAGACCGACATGTCGTGGAGGTCGAAGACGGACGGGCGGGGCGGCGCGGACGTGGCACCGGCGAACGCGGGCGCGGCCGCGACGGGCGCCTCGCTGCGCAGGCGCCGGCGCGGCGCGACGGCCCGCTCGGAATCGTTGAAAGTGGTCACAGTCCCATTCTCCTCCGGTTGCGCGCCAACAGTAGACGGGCGCCGATGTTCGCGATCAGGATCAGGGCGAGCAGGACCAGCGCGGCGCCCCACGCCGTCTGCAGTCCGCTGGGGTTCGGTGACTCCGCGGAATTGAAGATGAGCACCGGGATGTTCGGCACCCCGTGCCCGAAGAGCTGCAGGGTCGTCTTGTTGAGGTAGACGCTGTCGACGATCAACAGGGGCGCCGTCTCACCGGCGGCACGCGCGATCGCGAGGATCGCGCCGGTGACGATGCCACTCAGGGCGCTGGGCAGGATCACCGTGAGCACCGAGCGCCAGCGATCGACGCCGAGGGCCTCGGAGGCGTCCCGCAGGCCCTGCGGGATCGTGAGCAGTACCTCCTGGGAGGTGCGCGCGATCAGCGGGAGCATGATGATCGCGAGCGCGAGGGAACCGGCGAAGCCCGAGTCGGCGTGCTCGGTCTCGACGACGAGGCCGAGGATGAACAGGCCGATGACCACCGACGGCAGGCCCTGCATCATGTCCAGGGTGAGTCGCAGCGCCTGGCCGGCGCGCGACCGGGGTCCCGCGAACTCGACGAGGTACAGGGCGCAGAGCACGCCCAGCGGTACGGCGATGACCGCGGCGAGGGCCACGATCAACAGGCTCCCGACGATCGCGTCGGCGATGCCGCCACCGACGCCGCCGGTGAGCGGCGGGCTGTGCAGGAAGAAGCCGAGCGACAGCGCTCCGACGCCCCGGTCCACGACCGCGTAGACGACGAGTCCGAGCACCCCCACGGCGGCGATCGCCGACACCGTGGCCCCGCCCTGGACCAGTCGGCTGACGAACTGGCGCCGACGCAGGTTCCCCGACGCGATGAGCGGCGCGGTCGGGTCGAACGGGCGGGGGGCTTCGGTGTCAGGCGACGGTGCGAGCGATGTCATAGCGGCGACCGATGGTTCGGGCGAGGACGTTGACGACGAGGCCGATCAAAAGCAGGAGGAACGCGAGGTAGAACAGTGACGCCCGCTGCTGGGGGTTCTCGATGTACTGGATCTCCAGGGCGATCCGTGCCGCCAGCGTGTTGCCGGGCTCAAACAGGGACCCGTGGGCGACCGCGCCGCCGCCGATCACCGAGGCGACGGCGACCGCTTCCCCGAGCGCTCGGCCGAGCCCGAGCATCACCGCCGCCGACACGCCGGAGAACGTCGTGGGCAGGACGACGCCGCGGATCACCTCCCACTGTGTCGCACCGAGCGCTTCCGCGCCGTCCTTCAGCTCCCGGGGGACGCCGAGGAACAGGTCGCGTGACAGCGAGGCGATGATCGGAACCACCATGACGGTGAGGATCACCCCGGCGGTGAACACCGACAGGCCCGTCGTCTGCGCCCGCCCGAAGATCGGCAGGAACCCGAGCGCCCCGTGCAGCGCGGGCTCGATCGTGCTCTGGACGAACGGGGCGAAGAAGATGATCCCCCAGAACCCGAGGATGACGCTCGGGATCGCGGCGAGCATCTCGACCAGCGGGCCCACGACGGCGCGCACCACGCGCGGGGCGAGCATGCTGAGGTAGATCGCGATCGCCAGGGAGACGGGGACCGCGATCACGAGCGCGATCAGCGACGTGACCGCGGTGTCGATCAGCATCGGCAGCGCGCCGAACTTCAGGAGGTTCGGCGCCCAGGCGGAGTGGACGAGGAAGCCCAGGCCGTCATGCGACAGCGACGGGGAGGCGCCGCTGACGATCTGGTAGACGACCGCGACCAGCGTGAGGCCGGCCACGAGTGCGGCGAGGATGCACAGGAGGCGCATCAGGCGATCGCCGACGGACCCCTCCACCCGGGGTCGGTTGCGCGTGGCGGTGGGTGGAGTGAGCGAGGCGCGCAGAGACATGGCCCGCGGCAGCGTAGAAGACCGCCCGTCGACCCGGGGTCCCGAATACGTCAGTCACAAGATGGAGAAGTCAAGGTCACAAATCGACAACAAATACGGGCCCCGCGCCTTTCATCCTGAGCGCTGCTCCGACGTTCGGCCGGGCGGCTGGGCGCTTCTGACTCTCTCACTGAAAGGGCTAACCACCTTGAAAGGCTTCGCCTTCTCCCGTCGTCACCTGATCTCCGCTGCGGCCGTGGCCGCGTCGGCGGTCGGCTTCGGCGGACTCACGTCCAAGGCCATGGCGTCCGGGGCGACCCTCACCGGCGCCGGCTCGACGCTCGTCGCTCCCTTCGAGGCCGAATGGGCCCAGGGCTTCGACTCCAAGTACGGGGACACGATCAGCTACAACGCCGTCGGCTCGGGCACCGGGATCACCGACATCTCCCAGCGGATCGTCGGCTTCGGCGCCTCCGACGCCCCGTTGACCCCGACGCAGGCCGGGACGTGCAACGGCTGCACCGAGATCCCGTGGGCCCTCACCGCGACCGGGATCGGCTACAACGTCCCCGGTGTCGGCTCCAAGCTGCACCTCACGGGCGCCGACCTGGCGGGTATCTACCTCGGCCAGATCACCAACTGGGACGCCCCCCAGATCAAGGCGAGCAACCCGAAGCTCAAGCTCCCGAATCTGGCGATCACCCCGATCTATCGCTCCGACGGCTCCGGTGACACGTACGTGTACACCGACTACCTGTCACACGTCTCCTCGACGTGGTCAAAGAGCGTCAGCTACGCGACCTCGGTCAGCTTCCCCCACGGCATCTCGGCCAAGGGCAACTCCGGCGTCGCCGCGCTGCTGCAGTCGACCAAGGGCGGTATCGCCTACGTCGCGGTCTCCTACCTGATCGCCGACAACATCCCCGCCGCCGCGGTGGAGAACTCGGCGGGCAAGTACGAGTTCCCCAACCTGGGGAACATCTCCAACGCCGCCGCGTCGGTCAAGCGGTACACGGCGGGTAACCCGCTGGCGATCGTCGACCCGCCCAAGCAGGCCAAGATCGCCTACCCGATCTCGACCTTCAC
>CAZZWJ010000212.1:0-5543 GCA_964657875.1 uncultured Solirubrobacteraceae bacterium | reverse complement strand
CACCCGGGCCGTACCCGGGTGCCGATCCTCACCTACCACGTGATCAACCCACCGCCGCCCGACGCTCCGTTCCCGGGCCTGTACGTCCCGCGCGCCGAGTTCGCCGCGCAGATGCAGTCCCTGCGCCGCGCCGGCTGGCATGCGGTGACGCTCGACGAGATGTGGGAGAACTGGCGCCACGGCAACCGCCTGCCGTCCAAGCCGATCATCATCACGTTCGACAACGGATACCGCTCGCAGTACGCAAACGCGCTGCCGATCCTGCGCCGGATGCACTGGACGGCGGTCGAGAACCTGCAGCTCACCGGCCTGCCGCCGTCTGAGGGTGGGATCACGACCGCTCAGGTCCGCGCTCTGATCCGGGCGGGCTGGGAGCTTGACACCCAGGGGATCAGCCACGCCGACCTCGTCGAGCTCGACGCGAGCGAACTGCACTTCCAGATCGACCACGCCCGCACGGTCCTGCGCCACCGGTTCGGCGTCGCGGTGAGCTGGTTCTGCTACCCGTCGGGTCAGTACGACCCCACCGTCGTCACCGCCGTCCGGGCCGCCGGATTCGTCGGCTCCACGACCGTCGTCCCCGGCTGGGCCGACCCCGCCGACAGCCCCTACGCGCTTCCGCGTCTCCGGGTGCTCGGCGGCACGAGCCCCGCGGCGCTGCTGCAGGAGATCTCGGCCGCCGTCGGCGACACGACCACTCCGCCCTCCGACACATCGAGCTCCACATGACCGTGCGGACCCCGGACAGCACGCAGATCCCGGACGGCCGGGGACGGATCTGGACGGCCGCCGTGAGCGCGCGGGCGGTGCCCGTCCACCGACTGCGAACCCGGGCCGGCGTCGCGAGCGCGGTGCTCGCCGTCGCCGTGGCGACGCTCGCCATCTCCGCGCTGAAGCGGGTCGCGCCGATCGACTCGCTGAGCGTCGTCTACCTGCCCGCGGTCCTGCTCGTCTCGATCTACTGGGGGGCCGTGCTCGGCGTGTTCTGCGCCCTGCTCAGCGCCGCCGCGTTCAACTTCTTTCACCTGCCGCCCACCGACGGCTTCACGATCGCCGCCCAGCGCAACTGGATCTCGTTCATCGCCTTCGTCGTCGTCGCGCTCGTCGTCTCCGCCGTTGCCGAGCTCGCGCGGGCGCGGGCACTGGAGGCCGAGCAGCGCCGCCGCCAGGCCGACCTGGCGGCGGCGATGGCCCGTGAGCTGCTGCTCGGGGAGGACACCGAGCGGGCCCTCGGGTCGACGGCCCGGCGCGTCGCCGAAGCGCTCGGGCTCAGCTCGGCGGCGATCGTCGCCGGCGACGCGGCGGGCGGCGGCCCCGTCCCCCATGGAACCGCGATCAAGCTCACGGGCGGCGAGGGCGAGACCGTCGCCACCCTCTACGTCCCCGCCGACCTCGATCCCGCGACCGCGGGCCAGCTGCGTGCCCAGGTCGCCCCGACGCTCGCGGCGCTGGTCGCGATCGCCCGCCGCCGGGACGCGCTGCAGGCCCAGCGCGTCCAGACCGAGGCGCTGCGGCGCTCCGACGGCATCAAGACCGCGCTGTTGCGGACGGTGTCCCACGACCTGCGCACGCCGCTCACCTCGATCGTCGCCGCCGGTCACGCGCTGGGCTCGGCGACGCTCGCCGACTCCGAGCGGGCCGAGCTGTCGGAGTCGGTCGTCTCCGAGGCGCAACGGCTCTCCGAGCTCGTCGACAAGCTGCTCGATCTCTCCCGGTTGCAGGCGGGCGCCGCCCGCCCCCGGGCCGACTGGGTCTCGATCGAGGATCTGGTCAGGACCGCCGCCACCGCCCGTGCCGGCGAGCCGATCGACTACGAGCTCACCGTCGAGTCCGGCGTGCCCGAGATCCGCGCCGACGCCGCCCAGCTGGAGCGCGCGCTCACCAACCTGCTGGAGAACGCGCACCGCTACGGCGACGGGCTGCCCGTCCATGTGTCGGTGCGCCGCTCCGGCGAGCGGGTGCTCATCTCGGTCGTCGACCGCGGGCCGGGCATCGATCTCGCCGAGCAGCCGCGCATCTTCGAGCCGTTCTACCGGGGCCCGCACGCGCGGACGGGCAACGCGGTCGGCTCGGGTCTGGGCCTCGCGATCGTGAAGGGGTTCGTGGAAGCCAACCGGGGCACGATCTCGGTGCGTTCACTTCCCGGTCAGGGGACCAGCTTTCAGATCGCACTGCCGGTCCCGGGGGCCGCCGAGACGCAGCCCGAGCCCGCCGCCACGATCCCCGCCGCCACCGAGACGCTCCCGGATCCCACCCGCCTCGACGATCCGCGCCGCCGGGCCACGAGCCGATCGTGAGCCGGTCGTGAGTGGTGAGAGCGCCCACCCGCCGCGCCCGCGGGTGCTCGTCTGCGATGACGAGACCCAGATCCTGCGGGCGCTGCGCGTGATCCTGCGTGACGCCGGCTGTGAGGCGATCCCCGCCTCGACGGCCGAGGAGGCGCTCGACCTCGCCGCGGTCTCGCGCCCGCAGGCCGCGATCATCGACCTCGCGCTGCCCGACATGGACGGGATCGAGCTGTGCCGGCGACTGCGGGAGTGGACGGCGATGCCGCTGATCGTGCTGTCGGCGATTGAGGACGAGGACGCCAAGGTGCGCGCGCTCGCCGCCGGCGCCGATGACTACGTGACCAAGCCGTTCGGCCCCCGCGAGCTGATCGCGCGACTGCAGGCGAACATGCGCCGGACCGAGCCGGGGCGCGAGACGCCGGAGATCGCGACCGGCGATCTGACGATCGACCTCGCCGCCCGGACGGTGACGCTCGCCGGCGACGAGATCCGCCTCACCCCCACCGAGTTCAGCCTGCTCGCGCTGCTCGCCCGCAACCGCGGCCGGCTGATGACCCACCGGGACCTGCTCGTCTCGGTGTGGGGCGCCGGCTACGGCGACGACACCCAGGTGCTCCGCGCCCACATCGCCAACCTCCGTCGCAAGCTCGACCACGGCCGGGCCCGCGAGGACCGCGGGGGCGACTACATCCGCACCGACGCGGGCGTCGGCTACCGGTTCGCGGCATGAGTCGCCGACCCAAGCCGCCCGGCGACGACGCCACCGCTCAGACCGACCCGCGGCCGGCCAAGCGCAGCCTGCACGAGGCCGCGCACAAGCTCGGCGACCGCCCGGCGGGACCGCGCCGGGTGCGCAGTCAGACGACCTCGGCGGCGATCCGGGCCGCGACCGACGACGACCGCGACGTCGTCGCCCATGCCGGGCGGATGGTGCTCGGTCTCGGCGCCCTGGGGATCGTCTACGGCGACCTGGGGACGAGCCCGCTGTACACGGTGCAGACGATCTTCACCGCCCACCGCGACGCGGCCCAAGCCACCACCACCGGGGTCTTCGGGATCGCCTCGCTCATCTTCTGGTCGCTGATCATCGTCGTCTCGGTGAAGTACGCCGGTTTCATCATGCGCGCCCACAACCGCGGCGACGGCGGGATCATGGCCCTCGCCGCCCTGATCCAGCGGCGCAAGGTCCCCCACGCGGTCGCGCTGGTCACCCTCGGCCTGCTCGGCGCCGGGCTGTTCTTCGGCGACGGCATGATCACACCGGCGATCTCGGTCACCTCCGCGGTCGAGGGCCTGAAGGTCGCCACCCCGAGTCTCAGCCACCTGGTGGTGCCGATCGCCCTCGTGATCCTGATCGCCCTGTTCGCCGTGCAGCGCTTCGGGACCGGCGCCGTCGGCTGGCTGTTCGGACCGATCATCCTGCTGTGGTTCGGCGTGATCGCGCTGCTCGGGGCCAAGGAGGTGGTCATGCACCCCGCCGTCCTGCAGGCGCTGTCGCCCACCTGGGGCGCCCGGTTCATGATCGATCACGGGGTCAAGGCGTGGCTGGCGCTCGGCGGGGTGGTGCTGTGCGTCACCGGCGCGGAGGCGCTGTACGCCGACCGCGGTCACTTCGGAGCCGCGCCGATCCGCATCACCTGGTTCTGCATCGTCCTGCCCGCGGTGATGCTCTCCTACCTCGGACAGGGGGCCCTGATCCTCGCCCATCCCCACATCGTCGACTCACCGACGTTCAACCCGTTCTTCATGCTCGCCCCCAGCTGGGCCCGGCTGCCGATGGTGTTCCTGGCGACCGCGGCGACGATCATCGCCTCCCAGGCGGCGCTCACCGGCTCCTTCTCGGTCGCCAAGCAGGCGGTCCAGCTCGGCTTCCTGCCCCGCCTGCGGATCGTCCACACCTCCGAGCAGGAGGGCCAGATCTACGTACCCATCATCAACTGGATCCTCGGCGCCGGGGTGGCGACGCTCGTACTCGTCTTCCAGCGCTCCTCACGGCTGGCCGACATCTACGGGGTCGCGGTCACCGGCACGTTCATCCTCGACACGACGCTGTTCCTCGCCGTCGCGCGCTCGCTGTGGCAGACCCCGCGGTGGCGCCTGGCGCTGCTGGGCGGGGTCTTCTACGTCGTCGAGGTCGCGTTCTTCAGCTCCAACCTCACGAAGGTGACCCACGGTGCCTGGCTGCCCCTGTGCGTGGGCCTGGCGACCGCGCAGGTGATGTTCACGTGGCGGATGGGGCGCGACGTCATCACCAAGCGCCGTGACGAGGCCGAGGGGTCGCTCTACGACTTCCTGGTCGGGCTGTGCCACGCCGATCCGCCGGTCGTGCGCCTCGCCGGGACCGCGATCTTCCTCGCGCCCTCCAAGGCGACCACCCCGCTCGCGCTCCGCGCCCAGGTCGACCACTACCACGCCTTTCAGGAGAAGGTGGTGCTCGTCTCCCTCGACGCGCTGCCGATCCCCCGCGTCGAGGAGGCCGACCGGTTCGCCTCCGAGATCGTCGGCGAGGGCCTCTTCAAGATCTTCCACGTGACGATCCGGGTCGGGTACCGCGACCGCCAGAACATCCCCGTCGAGCTCGCGCTGGCCCGCAAGCGCGGCTTCCTGGATCGCAACCTCGACCTCGAGCACGCGTCCTACTTCATCTCGCGGATGACGATCAAGCCGGTGAGCGATCCGGGGATGGCCCGCTGGCGCAAGCGGCTGTTCGTCCTCATGGCCCGTAACTCCTCGAGTCCGATCGACCACTTCGGCCTGCCCGGCGAGCGCACGGTGCTCACCGGATCCCAGATCGGGCTCTGATGACCGAACCGGTGGACGCCGTCGACGTCCCGGGGGACAATGGTGGTGCCTGTCCGCCCGCCCGCGACCAGGAGCGACCGACATGACCTCCGATTACACGCTTGCCCACGGCACCCACGCGACCCCCGAGGAGGGGCGCTGCGCGATGGAGTGGGTCAGCCACCTCGCCGGCGAGCCGCATTCCGACGCGCCGACGTGCGTGAGCCCGGTGCTGCGGGCGCTGTGCGTCACCCTCAACGACGGCCTGCCCGACGGGCCACGCCAGCGGCTGCGGCCCTACCTGGCGCGGACGATCGGGACCGCCGACGACGGCCTGGACGGGGCGCGGGCATGGCTGGCGATGGACTGGCTGATCTCCGCCTACGCGCCGGCGTGGCTGAGACTGATCGGACTCGACCGGGAGGCGGCCGCGCTCGCCGACGCACCGGCGGTCACCTCGGCGCCCGCGCTGGC
>CAZZWJ010000211.1:0-5558 GCA_964657875.1 uncultured Solirubrobacteraceae bacterium | reverse complement strand
GGTGATGACGCAGATCGGGTTCTCGGGCAACGGCCGGTACCTCGTGCTCGGGGCGGCGCTCATCGACGTCTGCGCCGCGGTCGGATTCGGCGCGCTGGCGCTCGTGATCGGACGGATGTGGGCGTGGGCGCGATCGCGCGCGGCGCGGTCGCGGCGCGACCCGCGGACGACGCATTCGCCCAGCGGGTTGGCCGTGGTGCTCGGCACCGGGCTCGCCGCGGCGGTGTTCGCGCTCGTTCCGGGCTGGATCCAGACCGTCGACTTCGTCTCGCTGCCCCGCCTGCACCGCGCGCTGCTCTACCAGGCGCATCTGCGCGAACGTCTGCCGCGCGCGATCGCGCTCGCGGGCGGGCGGACGCAGCTGCTCGCCTGCGGACGGGTGATGACCGAGGGGTTTCAGGTCCCGATGGTCGCCTACGCTCTCGACGTGCCGACAACGCGCATCCTCGCCCCTCCGGGGTCCCCGACGAACCCCGGCCCCGCTCCGAACGTGATCCTGCAGACGCGGGCCACCGAGTCAGCGACCCGGCTGCCGGCGGTGCGCGACTGGCGCCCGTTGCTCTACACATATCAGGGCCGCGCCGGTCCGTGGCGTACGTTCACCCGTTGCACCGCCGGCTCGTGATCGACCAGGAGACAGACTGATGGCCACCACCACCGCCCCGCAGGCCGGACTGCCCCGGCGCACCTCCGCCGAGCGTGCCGCCGAGACGGTGGATGGGCTGCGCGCGCGGGCGGCGGAGGTTCCGACGTGGCTGTGGACGTCGGTCGGGATGATCGCGCTGGTCGCGCTCTCGGCCTTCGTGCGCTCGCGCGAGCTCGGCGGCCAGCTGTGGATCGACGAGGGGATCTCCACGGGGATCGCGACCCATTCGCTGTCCTCGATCCCGCACATCCTGCGCTTCGACGGCAACCCGCCGCTGTACTACATGCTGCTGCACGTCTGGATGTCGTGGTTTGGGGACTCGGCGACCGCCACCCATACCCTGTCGCTGCTGTTCGGCCTGCTCACGATCCCGGTCGGCGGCTGGGGGGCGTGGCGGATGTTCGGCCGGCGGGCCGGGGTGATGGCCGCGCTGCTGTTCGCGTTCAACGCCTGGCTGACCGCCTACGCGCAGGAGACGCGGATGTACGAGCTCGTCGCCCTGGAGGGCGCGATCGCCACCGCCGCCTACGTGCTCGGCTTCATCCACGGGCAGCGCCGGTTCCGGGTGCTGTTCGGGGTGACGCTGGTGGCGATGCTCTACACGCACTCCTGGGGCACGTTCTTCTTCTTCGGATCGCTGCTGGCGCTGATCCCGGCGCTGCTCGTCGCCGAGGACCGCAAGCGCTTTCTCATCGACGTGGTCCTCACCTACGGGATCGCGGGCGCCTGCTACCTCCCGTGGGCGCCGACGCTGCTCTTCCAGGCCGCGCACACGGCGGCCCCGTGGGACAAGCCCCCGCGCTTCGGCCTCCCGATCGAGATCTCACGCAACGTGCTCGGCGGGGACCGGATCACGGTCATCCTCGCCCTCAGCGCCGCGATCGGGCTCGGCCCGCTGTTCACGCGCCGCTACCGGCGCACCCGCGAGACGACGGTCCTGTGGACGCTCATCTGCCTGCCGATCGCCGTGCTCGCCCTGGCCTGGGTCGCCTCCCAGGTGACCCCCGCCTGGTCGCCGCGCTACTTCGCCCCGATCGTGCCCGCGATGCTGATCCTCATCGCCTGGGGCTGCTCCCGCGCCCGGACCCTCGGCGTGATCGCCCTCGTGCTCTCGCTCTGGTACATGCACAACCCGGCGGCGTTCGCGCCCGCCCGCAAGAGCAACATGCAGACCGTCGCCGGCGAGATCGCGCCGCTGCTGCATCGCGGCGACATCGTCGCCGTCGGCCAGCCTGAGCAGGTCCCGCAGTCCTGGTTCTACCTGCCCGGCGGGCTCCAGTTCACGAACACCGCCAATCACGGCCGGATCCTCGCCGACCCCCGCTATGTGAACTGGGTCGACGCGCTGGCGAACATCAAGTCCACCCAGCCGACCGCCGCGGTGAACCGGATCGTGGGCTCGATGCACCCCGGCCAGCAGCTGCTGTTCGTCCGCCCGCTCACCGTCGGCGCGGGCAACTGGACGGCGCCCTGGACGCTGTGGATCCGTCGCCGCTCGGCGCAGTGGGGCGCCGTGCTGCAGCAGGACGTCGCCCGCGGGATCCTCGTCCCCGAGGCCTACGCCCCCCACGTCTACCGCGACGTGGCCACGATCTCCGACAGCGCCGTGCTCTACCGCCGGACGACCACGTCCTAGGCCCGTCGCCCCGCCGCCCGTGACGACGACCTCACCGCCCCCCACCCGACCGCTGGCCAGCCGCATCGGCCTGCCGCCGATCGGCGACGTCCGCGTCCCCGGCTTCGTCGCGCGTCGCGATCGCCGCCTGGTCGCCGGCGTCGTGCTGGTCGTCCTGCTCGCGGTCTCCGCGCTGCTGCGCACCCGTCAGCTCGGCGGGGAGTTGTGGCTCAACGAGGCGATCGCGGTCGGGATCGCGACCCGATCCTTCGGCGGCGTCCTGCACGCCGTCCACGTCGGCGGTTCCTCGCCGCTCTACTACCTGTTGCTGCACTTCTGGGTCAACGGGTTCGGCAACCACGAGGCCTCCGCCCGGGCGCTGTCGCTGCTGTGCTCGCTGCTCACGATCCCGGTCGCCGGGTGGGCGGGGTGGTCGCTGTCGGGCCCCCGGGCCGGGCTGTACGCCGCGACCCTGTTCGCGTTCAGCTCGGTGTTCACCGAATACGCCGAACAGGCTCAGCCCTACGCACTGCTCGGCCTGCTCAGCCTGCTCGCCGTCGTCGCCTTCCTGCACGCCTTCGTGCACCGCCGCCGTCGGTACCTGTGGCTGTTCGTCGGCGCCCTGGAGGCGGCCCTCTACACCCAGGGCACCGCGGCCCTGCTCGGGTTCGGACTCGCCGCCGGGCTGCTGGTCGTCATCCGCTGCGCGCCCGCCGACGCGCGCCGGGGGCTCGTGCGCGACGGGACGCTGTGCCTGCTCGCGCTCGTCGTGCTCTACATCCCGTGGCTGCCCTCCACGATCGACCAGATCGCCCACGCGACCTCGCCATGGCACTTCGCCCCGCTGGTGGGCGCCGACGTCCCCGGCGACCTCGTCGGCGGCGACCGCGTCGTCGCGACGCTCGCGGTCGTCATCGTGATGGGGATCGGCCCGCTCGCGCTCGTCGCCAGCCGCCGGCGCGAGCCCGCGGCGGTCGCCCTGTGGGCGCTGGTCACGATCGCGATCTCCGCGATCGCCCTCACCGCCATCTCCCAGGTCGTCACCACCGACTGGGTGGCGCGCTACCTGCTGCCGATCGGAACCGTGCTGCTCCTGCTCTCGGCGCTGTGCGCGGCGCGGGCGCGGGTCGTCGGGGCGATCGCGATCCTGCTCGTGGTCGTGTTCTGTGCCGATCCGGCCTCGTTCGCGGCCGGTCACCAGAGCGACATGCGCGAGGTCAACGCGCAGCTCGGGCCCGCCCTGCATCCCGGGGACGTCGTGGCGGTCGCCCAGCCCGAGCAGACCCCCCTGGCCTGGCATTATCTTCCCTCGGGGCTCCGGTACGTGAACCCGCTCGGACCGGTGAGCCAGCCCGCCTACATGAACTGGGACAACGCCCAAGCTCGTCTGCAACACGCCGCCCCGGTGGCGACCCTGAGCACGGTGGTTGCTAGCCTTCGCCCCGGCCAGCAGCTGCTGTTCGTGCGCCCGCTCACCGAGGGGGCCCGTAACTGGAAATCGTCCTGGGCGTCGTTGGTCCAGCTCCGGGCGGCCCAGTGGGGACAGCTGCTGACAACCGATGTCTCCCGCGGAATTCTCACCCCGGTGGGCACGGCACCGGCCTCCTACCCAGGCGACTGCTGTGTGGCCGACAGCGCCTTCCTCTACCGCAAGGCCTCCTGAACACCGGCGCCCAGCGGATCTGGGCTCCATGAAACCGTCACGAGCGAGATGACCGACACCACTGCTTCGCCGCACGTCCCCAGCCCGCCGATCACCGCCGAGAACCCGGTCGTGGTCCTCGGCGGCGGCCCCGCGGGACTGACCGCCGGCTACCTGCTGGCCAAACAGGGTCAGCCGGTCCTGCTGCTCGAGTCGACCGAGTTCATCGGCGGCATCGCGCGCACCCAGGTGCGTGACGGCTACCGCTTCGACCTCGGCGGCCACCGCTTCTTCACCAAGGTCAAGGAGGTCGACGACCTCTGGCACGAGATCATGAAGGAGGAGTTCCTCAAGCGCCCGCGCAAGAGCCGGATCTACTGGAACGACAAGTTCCTGGAGTACCCGCTGCAGGGCATGGACGTGATCCGCAAGCTCGGGCCGGTCGAGCTCACGCGCTGCATGGCCTCCTACGCCTGGGCGGCGGCCAAGCCCAAGGGCCGCGAGGACACGTTTGAGGTCTGGGTGTCCAACCGCTTCGGCAAACGGCTCTACCAGCACTTCTTCAAGACCTACACCGAGAAGCTCTGGGGCGTCTCGGCGACCGAGATCCGCGCCGAGTGGGCCGCCCAGCGGATCAAGGGACTGTCGTTCTTCTCCGCCGCCAAGGCCGCCTTCTTCGGCAACTCGGGGAACATCAAATCGCTCATCTCCGAGTTCAACTACCCCCGCTTCGGTCCCGGCCAGATGTGGGAGCAGATGGCCGACGACATCAAGGCCCAGGGCGGCGAGATCCGCCTGAACGCCCCGGTGACCAAGCTCGTCACCGACGGCGGGCGCATCACCGAGGTGATCGCCGGCGGCGAGACGCTGCACCCGTCCCACGTGATCTCCTCGCTGCCGCTGCGCACGACCGTCGGGATCGCCTCCCCGGAGGCGCCCGTCGAGGTCCGGGACGCCGCGCGCGGCCTGCGCTACCGCGAGTTCCTCACCGTGCTGCTGGTGATCGACGTCGAGGACCCCTTCGATGACAACTGGATCTACATCCATCAGCCCGGCGTGCGCGTGCTGCGCATCCAGAACTTCAAGTCCTGGAGCCCGCACATGATCCCCGAGGGGGAGACCGCCTCGTCGATCGGCATGGAGTACTTCTGCTTCGAGGGTGACGAGCTGTGGAACATGGACGACGACGACCTCGTCAAGATGGCCGGGCAGGAGATCGAGAAGCTGCATCTCGCGCCCGCCGACAAGGTCCGCTTCGGCTTCGTCGAGCGCGTCCACAAGGCGTATCCGATCTACGACGAGCACTACGCCGAGCGGGTGGGGACGATCCGGAGCTGGCTGGAGACGTTCTCCAACATCACCCAGGTCGGACGCAACGGCCTGCATCGCTACAACAACTCCGATCACTCGATGCTCACCGCGATGCGCGCGGTCGACAACATCATGCTCGGCTCCCACCACGACATCTGGGACGTCAACGTGGAGAGCGTGTACCACGAAGAGGTCCACGACAGCGAGAACCCCTACCGCCACGATCAGGACACGCCGGCCATGCAGCAGCCGCTCGCCTCCGAGCGCTGAGGCCGTCGGGAAGGTCGGCGGGGGTGTCGGTGCGCAGGCGAGCCTCAGGTCGCGGTCGGATGGGGGGTCGCGGT
>CAZZWJ010000210.1:0-5570 GCA_964657875.1 uncultured Solirubrobacteraceae bacterium | reverse complement strand
ATCGTCGACATGGACGCGGTCCACTGGAAGAAGATCCAGCGCGTCACCCCGTTCCTCATCAACAAGACGCCGGTTCCCGAGCGCGAGTACATCGTGCCCCACGAGAACATGGTCGACATCACCCAGACGATGGGCTGCATCCAGTGCGGCGCCTGCGTCTCGGACTGTCTGTCGATGGAGATCGATCCCGGCTTCATCGGTCCCGCGGCGCTGGCCAAGGCCTACCGCTTCGTCGGCGACCCCCGGGACGCCGACCACGAGGAGCGTCTGAGGGATCTCGCCGAGGATGAGGGCGGGATGTATGACTGCACGCACTGCTTCAACTGCATCGATGCCTGCCCCAAGGGCGTGGATCCGATGAGCCAGATCATGCGGCTGCGTCGTCTCGCCGGCGCTGACTTCCACATCGACGACCGCAACAACGGCAACCGTCACGAGGACGCGTTCGCGACGCTCGTGCGTGACTACGGCCTGCTGCACGAGGCCGAGCTGCTGCCGCGCTCCTTCGGCGGCAACTCGTGGTTTGGGAAGTTCGCCCCCGCCGCCGGTCAGGTGCTGCTCAAGTCGCTGCCGGCGATCGTCCCCGCCGTGCTGCGCGGCAAGGTGTCGATCAAGGGCGCGCTGCTCGGTCACAAGCTGCCCAAGTCGGACCTCGCTCAGGTGAAGCGCATCTTCGCCAAGGTCGAGGGCCGCTCGGAGCGGATCGAGCTCAACCTCTACGTCGTCGGCGAGGATGACAAGCCCGACGCCCCGCCGTCGGCCGCCACCGGGACCGCTGCGCCCCAGTCGGTGGGCTCACCCGGGGATGCGCCGGATCCGAGTGAAAGCGTGAACCTATGAAGGTCGCCTACTGGCCGGGATGCGTGAGCCGCGGGTTCACGCCGGAGCTGCACGGCTCGATGGCGCAGGTGGCGCCGCTGCTCGACCTGGAGCTGGTCGAGCTCGACCGCGCCTGCTGCACCGGCGCCGGCGTGATCGCCGAGCACAATCAGGAGCTCGCCGACACCCTCAACGCGCGCACGTTCGCGCTCGCCCAGCAGACCGACGGCGAGCTGATGATGAACATCTGCTCCACCTGCCAGGGCGCGCAGTCGGAGTGTCAGGAGCGCCTGGACGCCAACACCGACTACCGCAACCACATCAACGAGAACCTCGCCGACGAGGGACTCTCGTATGAGAAGGGGCTCACCAACAAGAACCTCCTGTGGCTGCTGGTCGAGGAGATCGGTCTCGACACGCTGTCCTCCAAGGTCAAGCGGCCGCTGTCAGGGCTGAAGGTCGGGCCCTTCTACGGCTGCTACATCGTCCGCCCCCATGACCGTCTCGGGATCGACGACGAGCACCCACGCGACCGCTACATGCAGATGGTGATCGAGGCGCTCGGTGGCACCGTCATCGACTACGCCGGCGTCTACAAGTGCTGCGGCTTCCCGATCATCACCATGAACATGGAAGCGTCGCTGAAGATGGCGGGCCGTCACATCGGCGACGCGATCGACGCCGACGCCGACTGTCTCGTCGTGCCCTGTCCGCTGTGCCATCTCAACCTCGACCTGCAGCAGCCTCTCGCCCAGCGCGAGGTCGGCCGGGAGCTCGGTCTGCCGGTGCTGCATCTCCCCCAGCTTGTCGGCCTCGCGCTCGGCCTCGAGCCCAAGGCGCTCGGGATGGAGAAGCACGTCGTCAAGCCCACGTCGGTGATCGACTGGACCTCGTCCGTCGTCGCCGGCGCGCCCGCCTGACCGACGTCAGGATGTCGGGGCGAGGTCGCCGAGCAGCAGCTCGGCGATCTGCACGGCGTTCGTCGCGGCGCCCTTGCGCAGGTTGTCGGAGACCACCCACATGGCGAGGGCGCGGGGATGCGACGTGTCGCGGCGGATACGCCCGACGAACACCTCGTCGCGACCGGTGGCCGACAGCGGTGACGGCACGTCTGATTCCAGCGAGACGCCGGGAGCGCCGCGCAGCAGCTCGGTCGCCTGCTCGGCGCTGAGCGGCTCCCGCGTCTGCAGGTTCACCGACTCCGAGTGCGAGATCCGGACGGGGACGCGCACGCAGGTGACCGCGACGCCGATCGTCTCGTCCTCGAGGATCTTGCGGGTCTCGAACATCATCTTGCGCTCCTCGTCGGTGTGGTCGTCACCGTCGGCGAAGCTGCCCGCCGCGCCGATCACGTTGAACGCGATGTGGTCGGGATAGATGCTCGGCGCCGGCAGCGGGGCGCCATGCATCGCCGCCGACGTCTGGGCGTCGAGCTCGTCGAGCGCCGCCTTGCCGGTGCCCGAGACCGACTGGTAGGTGGAGACGATCAACCGCTCGATCCCGACCGCGCGATGGATCGGCGCGAGCGCGACCAGCAGCTGCATCGTCGAGCAGTTGGGGTTGGCGACGATGCCGTGGTGCTCGCGCAGGACGTGGGGGTTGACCTCGGAGACGACCAGGGGGATCTCCGGGTCGCGGCGAAACGCGCTGGAGTTGTCCACGACGACCGCGCCGGCATCGACGAACCGCTGCGCCCAGGCGCGGGAGGTCGAGGCGCCGGCACTGAACAGGGCGACGTCGATCCGCGACAGGTCGGCGTCGTCGTCGAGGACGTGGACGGGCCGACCGTCGATCTCGACGCCCGCCGAGCGCGGCGAGGCGAACAGCACGAGCTCCCCGTCACCCTGGGCGATCCCCCGCTCGCGCAGGACGTCGAGCATCACGCGTCCGACGTTGCCGGTCGCGCCGACGATGGCGATCCGTCTCATCGTGGACCCTCCTCGGGCTCGATGCCACCCTCGCCGAGCTCGAACGCGTCGTGCAGGGCACGCACCGCCTGGGGCACGACGTCCTGGCGGATGATGCACGAGATCTTGATCGGCGACGTGGAGATCATCTCGATGTTGATCTGCTCGTCGGCGAGCGTCTGAAACACCTTGGCGGCGACGCCGGGGTGCGAGCGCATTCCGGCGCCGACGATCGAGACCTTGCCGATCTCATGGTCGGTGTTGACCGAGCGCAGGCCGAGCGACCCGGTCAGCGGTGCGAGCGCCTGTTCGGCGGCCCGCACATCCTCGGTGCCGATCGTGAACGACACCTCCGCGGCCGCGCCCTCGGTGTGGGGCTCGTTCTGGATGATCGTGTCCACGTTGCAGCCGGCCTCGGCGAGCGCGACGAAGATCGACGCCGCCGCCCCCGGGTAGTTGGGCACGCCCACGATCGTGATCCGGGCCTCGCTGGTGGAGTGGGTGACGGCGGTGATGAGCGGGTGTTCCATGGTCTCGTCCTCGTTGATCACAAACGTACCGGGGCCGGGATCGAAGCTCGACCGACAGTGGATCTTGACCCCGTGGGTCCTCGCGTACTCCACCGAGCGCAGCTGCAGGACCCCGGCGCCGGAGGCCGACATCTCGAGGATCTCCTCAAAGGAGACCTGGGTGAGCTTGCGCGCGTTGGAGACGATCCGGGGGTCGGCGCTGAACACGCCGGCGACGTCGGTGTAGATCTCACACACCTCCGCGTCCAGCGCCGCGGCGACGGCGACCGCCGTGGTGTCGGAGCCGCCACGACCCAGCGTGGTCACATCGCGGCTGGTGGAGACGCCCTGAAAGCCCGCGACGAGCACGATCTGGCCGTCGTCGAGCCCCTGGCGGATGCGGTCGGCGCGCACGTCGAGGATCCGCGCCTTGGTGTGGGAGGTGTCGGTGACGATCCCCGCCTGGGATCCGGTGAGTGAGATCGCGTTGTGGCCCAGGTCGTTGATCGCCATCGCGCACAGCGCGCAGGAGATCCGCTCGCCGGTGGACAGCAGCATGTCCATCTCACGCCGATCCGGATCCGGGGAGACCTCCTCGGCCATCGAGATCAGCTCATCGGTCGTCTTGCCGCGGGCCGACAGCACCGCGACGACCCGCTTGCCCGACTCGCGCTGGGCGACGATCCGGCGGGCGGCGGCCTTGATCCGCTCCGCGTCGGCGACCGAGGTGCCGCCGAACTTCATGACGACTGTCTCGGGCACGACGTACGAATCTAGTGGACGGCCGGCGACGGTCTAGATCGGCCGGCGACCGGCGAACGCCCGTCCGAGCGTGAGCTCGTCGGCGTATTCCAGGTCGGCTCCGACCGGCAGTCCGCTGGCCAGGCGCGTCACGGTGATCTGGGGCACGCGGGAGCGCAGTTCGCCGGCGATGTGCAGCGCGGTCGCCTCGCCGGTCGTCGTCGGGTTGGTCGCGATCACGACCTCACGGACGGGTGCGCTCTCGGCGCGGGCGTAGAGCTCGGCGATCTTCAGGTCCTCGGGATCGATGCCGTCGATCGGCGACAGCGCGCCGCCGAGCACGTGGTAGCGGCCGGAGAACTCGTGCGTGCGCTCGATCGAGATCACATCGGAGGGGTCCTCGACCACGCAGATCAGCTCCGGGTCACGCCGCTCATCCTCACAGATGCGACAGCGACTCCCGTCGGCGAGGTTGAAGCACACCTCACACAGGCCGATGCGCGCCTTCACCTCCCGGATCGCCTGCGCGAGCGCGTCGGCCTCCTCGTCGGTGGAGCGCAGCACATGAAACGCCAGGCGCTGCGCCGTGCGCCCGCCGATCCCCGGCAGCTTGGACAGCTCGGTGATGAGCCGCTGGACGGGCGGGGCGAGGGCGGACATGGGTGGTGAGGGCCGGTGTGAGCGGGGCGCGTGAGCGGGTCGCCTAGAAGCCGGGGAGCCCGAGACCGCCGCCGAGGCCGCCGGTGATCCCGCCCATCTTGCTCGCCGCGAGCTCCTGGGCGGCTCGCAGACCCTCGTTGACCGCGGCGAGGACCATGTCCTGCAGCAGCTCGACGTCCTCGGGATCGACGGCCTGCGGGTCGACCTTGATCGACTTGACCACGAGGTCGCCGGTCACGACCACCGAGACCATGCCACCGCCGGAGGCGACCTCGACCTGCTCGTCCTTCAGCGACTCCTGGGCGGCGAGCATGTCCTCCTGCATCTTCTGGGCCTGCTTGAGCAGCTGCTGCATGTTGGGCTGGGGTGGCATCACGTCTCCGGGTCGGGATTCTCGTCAAGCACTTCCTGTGCGTCGAACTCCTCCACCAATCGTCGCACGAGCTCCTCCTGAGAGAGGCCCGGCGCCGGCGCCGCGGGCGCACCCGCCGGCGCGGGCTCGTCGGCGTCACGCAGCTCATAGCGCAGCGCCAGCGAGGTTCCCAGCACCGTACGCAACGCGTCGGCGGTCACGCGGCGGTAATCGTCCTGCTCGGCCTTGCGCTTGGAGAACGCCTTGCTCGCCGGGAACGCGAGCGTCACGTTGTCTCCGTTGAGCGACACCGGCCGCGCGTCGGCGAGCAGCGCTCCGAGCAGCTGGTTGTCCTGGCGGACCACGTCGACGACCGCCGGCCAACAGGCCGCCACCGTCTCCAGCTCCGGGGCGCCGTCGGGGATCGTGATCGGCGCGGATGCCGGGGCGGGGTCGTCCGCGGGCGTGGAGTCCGCCGCGGTCACGGCATCGTCGACGTCAGCGACCTCGGTGCCATTCGACGCGGGGGGCCGTGGGAGATTGTGGCGATCAGGTCGCCCACTTTCCGCGCGCTCTGGTGTG
>CAZZWJ010000209.1:0-5576 GCA_964657875.1 uncultured Solirubrobacteraceae bacterium | reverse complement strand
GTGACCGGCCGGTCACCGGTCGTGGTGCTGCACGCCGAGGCCCGGGCGGCGGCCAAGCTCGCCGCCTTCCGGGATGCGAGCGAGCCGTGGATCGTCGCCGTCAACATGGTCTCGGAGGGGGTCGACATCCCGCGGCTGCGCGTGGGGGTGTACGCGACGGCGGCCAAGACCCCGCTCATCTTCCGCCAGATCGTCGGGCGCTTCGTGCGCATGATCCCCGGTCGCCCCAGCGAGCCGAGCTGGCTCTACGTGCCCGCCGACCCGGTGCTGCGTGATCACGCCTCGACGATCGAGCAGGAGGTGCGCCGGGCGCTGCGGCGTCCCGGCGAGATCGACCCCGAGGCGCTCGAGGAGCCCGTCGAGCGCCGTCAGACCGAGCGCACCGAGGCCCCTGACTTCGAGCCGCTGAGTGCCGACGTCGCCGCCCAGATGTCGCTGTTCGCAGGCCCGCCGGGTCCGACGGCCCCCGCCCCGTCGCCGGCGGCGGCGCGCTGGCTGACCCCCGACGCGCCGGCGACCTCGGCCCCGGGCCACTATCCGGGCCTCGAGCCGGACCCCCACCCGAGTCCCGACCCGAGTCCGGGCTCGCACGGCAGCCGCGGCATCGGGACCGGCGATCCCGCCGCCTCGGTCCCCGCCTTCGAACGCCGCGCGCGGCTGCGCGACGAACGTCACCGGCTCGTCTCGGAGGTCCGTCGCCGCGACGGGACCAGTCACCGGGAGATCAACGCGTGGCTGAATCGCACGGTGGGGATCAAGAGCGTCGAGAAGGCGACCCTGCAGGAACTCGAGCGGTCCGTGGAACTGCTCATGGGTAAGCTCACGGCGCGGCGCTGATTCGCGACGACCGGGGGAACATCGATGAGCTTTCAGCCACCAGAGGAGCAGGTCGAGCGCTACGCGGACCTGCTCGTGAACTTCGCGCTCGGCGACGGTGCCGGAATCTCGCCGGGCGACGTCGTGCACATGATCGCCAACGAGAGCGCCAAGCCGCTCTACGCCGCCGTCTCCCGCGCGGTGTGGCGGGCCGGTGGGCAGGTGATCGGCGACTACCGCCCCGACGACGACGCCGTCACCAACCTCACGCGCGACTTCTATGAGATCGCCTCCGACGAGCAGATCTCGTTCTTCAAGGAGAGCTACACCCGCGGCCTGATCGAACAGGCCGACCACCTCATCTTCCTCGAGGCCGACGCCGACCCCCGGGCGCTCAGCGACGTCGATCCGGCGAAGATCATCGCCCGCCAGAGCTCGATGCTGCCGTCGATGCGATGGCGTGACGAGAAGGAGAACGCCGGGCGCTTCAGCTGGACGATCGCCCTGTACGGCACCCCGGCGATGGCCGCCGAGGCGAAGCTCTCCTTCGAGGAGTACTGGGATCAGATCGTGGCCGCCTGCTTTCTGGACGAGGCGGACCCCAAGGCCCACTGGCGCACCGTCGACGCGCAGATCAAGGCGACGGTCGCGGCGCTCGACGCGCTGGCGATCGAGCGACTGCACGTCCACGGCGAGGACATCGACCTGCGGCTCACGCTCGGCGAGGGGCGGCGCTGGGTCGGCGGCGGCGGCAAGAACATCCCGAGCTTTGAGATCTTCACCGCTCCGAACTGGCGCGGGACCGAGGGCCGAGTGCGTTTCTCAGAGCCCCTCTACGTGCACGGCAACCTGATCACCGGGGTCGAGCTGGAGTTCGCCGACGGGGTCGTCACCCGCGCGAGCGCGGCCGAGAACGAGTCGCTGCTCACCGAGATGCTGGGCGCCGAGAACGCCAATCGCATCGGCGAGTTCTCCCTCACCGACGCCCGCTTCTCCCGGATCACGAAGTTCATGGCCACGACCCTCTACGACGAGAACGTCGGCGGGCCCTTCGGCAACACCCATCTCGCGGTCGGCAAGGCGATCCAGGCCTGTTACGACGGCGATCCGTCGAGTCTCTCCGCGGCGGACTGGGACCGGCTCGGGTTCAACGAGTCGATCGTGCACACCGACATCGTCTCGACCACCGACCGGGAGGTGACCGCGACGCTCGCCGACGGCAGCGAGCGGGTCATCTACGCCGGCGGTCAGTTCCAGGTCGACGCGCTTTAGCTGACGGCGGCGCCGGGGGGCCTATAAGGTCCCGCTTGATGCCAGACCTCACAAACCTCGCGATCGACGGCGTGCGGACCCTGCACGCCTTCGGCAAGCGCATCCCACGCGCCGGCGGACTGCTCGCCGAGTCGCTTCCCACCGCGGTCCGGGGAAAGACGGTGCTCATCACCGGCGCCTCGTCCGGGATCGGCGAGGCGACCGCACTGTCGGTCGGCGCCGCCGGGGCCCACGTGCTGCTCGTGGCCCGCACCCGCTCAAAGCTCGAGGCGGTTGCGGAGGCGATCTTCGACGTCGGGGGCTCCGCCACGGTGCACCCGTGCGATCTCACCGACCTCGAGGACATCGACCGCATGGCCGACGATGTGCTGCGCGCCCACGGCCACGTCGACGTGCTCATCAACAACGCCGGCAAGTCGATCCGCCGCTCCGTCGACCGCTCCTATGACCGCTTTCACGACTACGAGCGGACGATGACGCTCAACTACTTCGCCCCGGTGAAGCTGATCCTCGATCTGCTGCCCGAGATGCGCGAGTCCCATGCGGGCCACATCATCAACATCTCCTCGATCGGGTTGCAGATCAATACCCCGCGCTTCGCCGCCTACCTCGCCTCCAAGTCCGCGCTCGACGCCTTCTCACGCTCGATCAGCCCCGAGATCATCGGCGACGGCGTTCACCTCACAACGGTCTACATGCCGCTCGTCCGCACGCCGATGATCGCGCCGACCAAGATCTATGACCGCGTGCCGACCCTGCGCCCCGAGCAGGCGGCCGAGATGATCACCGACGCGATCCGCAAGCGCCCCAAGCGGACCGGCACCACGCTGGGATCGATCGGGCAGCTCACCTACGCGATCGCTCCCGGCGCCCAGGACCTCGTCGTCAACCGCGCCTACCAGCTGTTCCCCGAGGAGGACACCCCGGGCGCCAAGCACCCGCAGCGCCTGGGCGCCGAGCAGCGCGCCTTCGCCCAGGCCACCCGCGGCGTGCACTGGTAGGCAGGGCGCCGGTGGCGAACACGGAGCACTTCGAGGCCGACGTGATCGTCGTCGGCTCGGGACTCGCCGGTCTGGTCGCGACCGCCGAGCTGGCCGCGGTCGGTCGGCGGGTGCTCGTGCTCGAGCAGGAGCCCGAGGCGTCGATCGGCGGGCAGGCGTTCTGGTCCCTCGGCGGCCTGTTCCTCGTCGACAGCCCCGAGCAGCGACGCTGGGGCGTCAAGGACTCCCTGGAGCTCGCCTGGCAGGACTGGGAGGGCGCGGCCGGCTTCGACAGCCCGGAGGACCACTGGCCGCGGCGCTGGGCACGCGCCTACGTCGAGTTCGCCGCGACCGAGAAGCGCGCCTGGCTGCACGGCCTCGGTATCCGCTTCATGCCCAACCCCGGCTGGGCGGAGCGCGGCGGCTACGGCGCCCTCGGCCACGGCAACTCGGTCCCCCGCTTTCACCTCACGTGGGGGACCGGCCCCGGGGTGCTCGCCCCGTTCATCGCCAAGCTGACCGAGGCCCGCGCGAGCGGACTGGTCGCGGTGGCCACCCGCCACCGCGTCGACGAGCTGCTCGTCGGCGCCGGCGGCGTGCACGGAGTTCGCGGCGCCGTGCTGGAACCGAGCGCCGTCCCCCGCGGGGCCGCGAGCTCCCGCACGGTCGTCGGCGAGTTTCAGGCCACCGCGGGTGCGGTGCTCGTCAGCTCCGGTGGGATCGGCGGCGACCTCGACGCCGTGCGCGCCGCCTGGCCGGCGCGGCTCGGCACCCCGCCGCGGCGGATGATCAGCGGTGTGCCCGCGCACGTCGACGGGCGCATGCTCGCGATCACCCAGTCCGCGGGCGGCCGGGTCATCGGCGCCGACCGGATGTGGCATTACACCGAGGGGATCCACAACTGGTCCCCGATCTGGGCCAACCACGGGATCCGCATCCTGCCCGCCCCCTCCTCGCTGTGGCTCGACGCGACCGGGCGGCGGCTGCCGGTCCCGCTGTTCCCGGGCTTCGACACGCTCGGCACGCTCGCGCATATCGGAAAGAGCGGCCACGACCACACCTGGTTTCTGCTCACCCGCAAGATCATCGAGCGTGAATTCGCGCTGTCGGGCTCTGAGCAGAACCCCGACGTCACCGGCAAGTCGATCCTCGGGGTCCTGCGCGAGCGGGTGGCGCCGGGGATCCCGAGCCCGATCGAGGCGTTCATGCGCCAGGGTGAGGACTTCGCCGTCGCCCGCGAGCTGCCCGAGCTGGTGGCGAAGATGAACGCGATCACCGACGGGCAGCCGCTGCTGGAGCTCGAGCAGATCGAGCGCGAGGTGATCGCCCGCGACCGCGAGATGGACAACCCGTTCTCCAAGGACTCGCAGGTCAACGCGATTCACACCGCCCGCCGCTACCGCGCCGATCGCTTCACCCGGGTCGCGGCGCCGCACCGGCTGCTGGATCCCGACGCGGGGCCGTTGATCGCCGTGCGGCTGTCGGTCATCACCCGCAAGACGCTCGGGGGTGTCGAGACCGACCTCTCGGGGCGGGTACTGCGCGCGGGCGGCGAACCGATCTCGGGCCTGTACGCGGCCGGTGAGACCGCGGGCTTCGGCGGCGGCGGCATGCACGGGTACCGCTCACTGGAGGGAACGTTCCTCGGTGGCTGCCTGTTCTCCGGGCGTACGGCGGGACGGGCGATCGTCGCGGCGTCCGGCTGAGGGCGCCGTCGGCGTCGACGCCGCACTCCCTGCGGGTGCAAGAGTTCGTGCAGATCGACCGCTCGCCGGGGTGGAACACCGCAACATCTTGACGTTCGTGCTGTTCTTGAGAGAAGCCGAGTTCGCGGGTCGCCAGCCCGCGGATCGGGGAGCCCAGGTCGTGGGGGCGAATCCGGCGGTGGTCCGCCGGTAGCGTGGAAGCGCGAGCCCGTCAGCTAACCCCGAAGGCAGACGGCAACCGCACCCCATCCCCCTGGGAGAATTCCGGCCTGTGACCCTGACCCGCCTGACCGCCGTCCGTTCGCCCGCGTGGCCCACCCGCGCTTCAGACCACGCCCTCCCCCGGTCCCGCGCACGGGTCGTGGCCGCGGCACTCTGCGGACTGCTCGCGGTGCTCACGGTGCTCGCAACCGCCGTCGGTGCCCAGGCGGCAGGGACGACGAAGCTCGTGCGCTACGGCGCCTGGCACGCCCGGGTCCCGGCGAGCTGGCCGGTGTTTCACCTCAGCCGGCGCCCGCATACGTGCGTGCGCTTCAACCGCCATGCCGTCTACCTCGGCCACCCCGGGTCCCGCCAGAACTGTCCCGCTCACGCGGCCGGGCGCACCGAAGCGATCCTCGTCACCCCCGCCACCGCCGCGGGCGCGCTCACCGGCGACGCGATCGCGTCCGGCGCGTCGCCGGCCACGGTGGTCCCGAGCGCCGGCACCGCCGCCCAGGTGAGCCGGCGTCGCGTCGGCCACGCGGCGAACGTCCTCGTCACCGCGACCTGGGGACGCGATCCGGCCGCCGTGCGCGGGGCG
>CAZZWJ010000208.1:0-5595 GCA_964657875.1 uncultured Solirubrobacteraceae bacterium | reverse complement strand
CGCGTCCGGTGCGCCGACCGCGGCCGGGATCCGGGTCCGGGCGAAGAACGACAGGTAGCGCCGGGCGGCGGCGACCGCAGCCGCGTCGTCGGCGACGCGCAGGTCGACGACGCCGTTTGCGTCCTGGACGTCGATCGGGCCGACGTCGGCGGGCGCGACCTCCCCAAGGCCGCCACCCTGGATCATCGCCGGGCCGCCCATGCCGATCGAGCTGTCCTCGGTGGCGATCACGACGTCACAGCAGCCGAGCAGCGCCGCATTGCCCGCGAACGTGTAGCCCGAGCCGATCCCGACGAGCGGCACCAGGGCCGACAACCGTGCGAAGAGCTCGAAGGCGCGCACGTCGAGTCCGGCGACCACCGGCCAGTCGACATCCCCGGGCCGGCCCCCGCCGCCCTCGGCGAAGATGACGAGCGCCAGCCGCCGCTCGGCGGCCAGTGTGAACAGACGGTCCATCTTCAGATGGCCCCGCATCCCCTGGGTGCCCGCGAGCACCGTGTAGTCATAGGCGAGCACCGCGACCGGGTCGCCGCCGACCGTGCCGGTCCCGGTGACCACCCCGTCGGCCGGCGTGCGCTCGATCAGCTCCTGCACCGAGCGCCGCGTCGCCTGGGCGGCGTGGGCGAGCGGCCCGTACTCGACGAGGCTCCCGTCGTCGAGCAGGTCGGCGAGGTTCTCCCGGGCGGTCCGCCGACCCTGGGCGTGGCGCCGCGCGACCGCCTCG
The DNA here is from genome assembly GCA_964657875.1 of uncultured Solirubrobacteraceae bacterium. GTDB lineage: Bacteria > Actinomycetota > Thermoleophilia > Solirubrobacterales > Solirubrobacteraceae > Palsa-465. The sequence continues at coordinate 4,871 of CAZZWJ010000208.1, read as the reverse complement.
GGGCGGTGGGCGTCCAATCCCAGGTCATGGCGGCGCCGGACCTCCGCGAGGTCCGCACGGGGCGTGGGCGTGGTCGCCCGGGTGACGGCGGCCGCGGTCGCCGCGCTGCTGTCGGCACCGGGACCGCTGCTCGGGTCGGGGTCGGGACCGGGTCCGGGGAGGAGCGTCGCGAGCGTCGCCCCGGCGCGCACCGCGTCACCGACGGCGACGACGAGCTCGCTCAGGGTGCCCGAGACCTCGGCGAGCACCTCCTGCTCCATCTTCATCACCTCGAGCACGAGGATCACCGCGCCGGCCGCGATTCGGTCCCCGGGCGCGCAGAGAACCCCCGCCACCGTGCCTGAGACGGGGGCCGTGATCGTGAGCTCGCTCGCCACCGGCGGGAGTGTATGGACCGCCCTGCCCATCGAGCCCGCGCCGCCCCGCCCGCCCCGACCCTCCGAGCCCCAGCCGCTGCGGGGGGGTGAATCGGCGGGCGTCGGCGACTCTGGGTCGGTGTGAGCGATTTTGAGGAACAGACCCGCAAAATCGCTCAACTCGCCGGGCGCCAGTACGGGCACGTCACCCGCCGGCAGCTGCTCGACGCGGGGCTCGAGTCGGCGACGATCCAGTCCCGGGTGGAGAGCGGGCGGCTCCTGCGGGTCCACCAGGGCGTCTACGCGCTCGGATATCGCCGGGTGGAGCCGCCGGCGCGGGCGCTCGCCGCCGTGCTCGCCTGCGGTCCCCGCGCCGTGTTGAGCCACGATTCGGCACTCGCACTGTGGGGGCTGCGCCGCTGGCCCCCCGCGCCTGAGGTGGTCGCGCCGGGCTGCGTGCGACGCCCGGGGATCCTCGCCCATCGCTCGCGGACCCTCACCGACGCCGATGTCACCGTCCAGCTCGGCGTCCCGGTGACCCGCGTCGCCCGGGCGATCAGCGACATGGGCCGCCGACTCACGGCCACCCAGCGCACCCGCCTCATCAACGACGCCCGCCTCAAGCGCATCCTCGGCACCGACGAGGCGTTCGCCCTCCTCGGCCACCGCCGCAACGCGACCCGCAGCGGTCACGAGGACGCCTTTCAGGCGTGGCTTGAGCGCCACCACCTGCCCCAGCCGCTCATCAACGCCAAGCTCGCCGGTCACGAGGTCGACGCGCTGTACGCCGACCGGCGGGTGATCGTCGAGGTCGACGACTACGCGACCCACGGCGATCCGGCGACGTTCGCCTCCGACCGCGAGCGCGACACCGCCCACGCCGCCCTGGGCTACCGGACGGTCCGCCTGATCCGGGAGCGCCTCACCGCCGCCGAGGCCGAGCGGCTGAAACGGATCCTCGCCGGATGACCCCCGGATCCCCGCCGGTTGGAAGCGGATCCTCGTCGGATGACCGCGCCCTACCCTCCTCTTACGCACTTCTTGGCCAACTCTTCCGGGTCACTCACCGGTCGCTGCTGTTATGCAACGGGCCACCGCACGCCCTCGATCACCAAAAGGACTGACAGACACACATGCGCAGAATGAGCCGATGGATCCCCCTCATCGGCGGAGCCATCGCGGTCGCAGTCATCGCGCTGGTCATCGCCACCGACGGACACCACACCAAGACGGTGACCACGACGATCGTCCAGACCTCCCCGCAGACGGCGCAGCCGGCCTCGTTCTCGAGCTCCGCCTCGGGCAAGTCGATCAACGAGATCTACAAGGAGGACGGCGCGGGCGTCGTCGACATCCTCGTCAAGTCCAGGACGACGGGCTCGACGAGCGGCGGGATCTTCGGCGGCAGCACCGGCGGGACTCAGGAGGGGGAGGGCGCCGGCGTCGTCTACAACGACAAGGGCTACATCCTCACCGACGAGCACGTGATCGACAACGCCGTTCAGGTCGTCGTCACCTTCCAGAACGGCCGCAAGGTCGCCGCCAAGGTGATCGGCTCCGACGCCTCCTCCGATGTCGGCGTGATCAAGGTCGACGTCCCGAGCTCCGAGCTTCACCCGATCAAGTTCGCCAACTCCGATACCGCGCAGGTCGGCGCTCCGGTCGTCGCCATCGGCAGCCCGTTCAGCCTCCCCGAGACGGTGACCTCGGGCATCGTCAGCCAGACCGGTCGCGTGATCCAGGCGCCGACCACACCCCCGTACAGCATTCCCGACGCGATCCAGACCGACGCGGCGATCAACCCCGGCAACTCCGGAGGGCCGCTGCTCAACGCTTCGGGCGAGGTGCTCGGGCTCAACGACCAGATCGAGACCAACACGAGCAGCGCGACCGGTCAGGGCCAGAACGCCGGCGTCGGCTTCGCCACCCCGGCCAACGAGGACGCAAAAGTCGCCGATGAGCTCATCGCCCATCAGACGGTCCAGCACCCCTACCTCGGCGTCTCCCTCCAGGCGCCCAAGGCGCTGACGACCAACAACGCCTCCAGCGCCGTCGTGGAGAAGATCACCACCGGCTCCCCGGGGGCCAAGGCGGGCCTGCAGGTCGGCGACGTCGTCACCAAGCTCAACTCGACGGCGATCAACACCTCAAACGGCCTGATCTCGCTGCTGGCACGGTACAACCCGGGTCAGAAGGTGACGCTCACGATCGACCGCAGCGGCCAGACCAAGCAGATCACGGTGACGCTCGGAAACCGTCCCGCGACCACTGGGTCCGGCGGCTGAGCGACGGTCAGCCGGCCGCGTTCTGGGCCATCAGCAGCGTGCGCTCCATCAGCTCGGAGTGCGCGCTGCGGGTCCGGCCGGTCCGTCGCGTCCAGCGTCCGTCGGGTCCCATCGTCCAGCCGTAGGTGTCGTCGGCCAGGCAGCGCTCGAGCGTGTCGGCGAGCTCCGCCTGCAGCTCCGGCGCCTGGATCGGGGCGAGCAGCTCGACGCGGGTGTCGAGGTTGCGCGGCATCAGGTCCGCGGAGCCGATGTAGTACACCGATTTGCCGCCGCGGTGGAAGGAGTAGACGCGGGCGTGCTCCAGGAAGCGCCCGACGACCGAGACGACCGAGATCGACTCCGAGACCCCCGGCACGCCCGGGACCAGGCAGCAGATTCCGCGCACGTTGAGCGCGATCGGCACCCCGGTCCGGGCAGCGCCGTACAGGCCGCGAATGATCTTCGGGTCGACGAGCGAGTTCATCTTCATGATGATCCGCGCGTCGCGATCACCGTCGGCGTAGGCCCGGGCGGTGCGCTCGATCTCCTCAAGCAGCGGCTCGCGCATCCAGGTCGGCGCGACGAGCGTCCGGCGCTCGGTGGAGGGGTGGCCGTAGCCGGTGAGCGTGTTGAACAGGTTCGCGACCTCCTCGCCGATCTCCTGATCGGTGGTGAAGAAGCCGAAGTCCTCATACAGACGGGCGTTCTTGGCGTGGAAGTTGCCGGTCCCGATCATCACGTAGTTGCGCACCCGGCCGCGCTCGCGACGCACGATGAGGATCGCCTTGGCGTGGGTCTTCAGACCCGGGATGCCGTGCACGACGTGCGCGCCGGCCTCCTCCAGGGCCCGTGACCAGTGGATGTTGCGCCGCTCGTCGAAGCGGGCCTTGAGCTCGACCATGCAGACCGCCTGCTTGCCCTTCTCGGCGGCGGCGATCAGCGACGGGACGAGTGTCGAGTCATCGGAGGTCCGGTACACGGTCATCTTGATCGCGAGCACGTTGGGGTCCTCGACGGCCTGCACGACGAGCCGCTCCACCGACGCCGTGAACGACTGATAGGGGAACTGGATGAGCATGTCGCCGGCGCGCATCATCGCGAACACGTCGGCGCCGCTCTCACCCGTCACCGGCGTCGACGGCGAGCCGATCTGCAGCACCGGGTTCCAGTTGGGCCAGCGCAGATCCGGGTGGTCCTTGACCGACGCGATCTGCATCAGGTCACCGAGGTCGAGCAGCCCGTCGACGTCGTAGACCTGGACCTCGTCGACGCCGAGCCAGTCGATCAGGTTGGCGCGCAGCTCCGGGTCCATCGTGGCGCCGACCTCGAGGCGGACGACCTCGCCGAAGCGCCGGCGGCGCAGCTCCTCCTCGACGGCGAGCAGCAGGTCGTCGGCCTCGTCGGAGACCTCGAAGTCGGCGTCGCGGGTGACGCGGAACAGGTCGTGGCTGACGATCTCCATGCCCGGGAACAGCGCACCGAGATGAGCGGCGATCACGTCCTCCAGCGGGATGAACGTGTCCTTCTCGATCTCCACGAACCGGGGGAGGACCTCCTTGGGGACCTTGACGCGTGCGTAGGCGTCCTGGTCGGTGTCGGGGTCGTGGAGGCGGACGAACACCGACAGCGACAGGTTGGAGATGTAGGGAAACGGCCGTCCGGCGCCGACCGCCAGCGGGGTGAGGACCGGGAAGATCTGCTCGCGGAAATGGCGCTCGATCGTGTCCGGCTCCGCCCCGGACGCCGCGCAGGTCGTCACCCGGATCCCGTGCTCGGCGAGCTGGGGGGCGATCACCTGGGAGAACTCCCGGGCGTGGCGGCGATCCTGATCCCGGACGCCGTCGTGGATCGCCTGCAGCACCTCGGTGGGCGAGAGCTGATCGGGACCGCGGGCGTCGATCCGGGCGTCGACCTGACCGTTGACGCCGGCGACGCGGATCATGAAGAAGTCGTCGAGGTTTGAGACGAAGATGGCCAGGAACTTCAGCCGCTCGAGCAGCGGGACGGCCTCGTCCTCGGCGAGCTGCAGGACCCGGTCGTTGAAGTCGATCCACGACAGCTCGCGGTTGACGTACAGCCGGGAATCCGTGAGGTCGGGATCCGGCTGGGGTTCGGACTGGGTGGTCTCGGTCAGCTCGCTCATGGGGTGAGCCCTCCGGCGGCGATCGCGGTCAGCTCCGCGGGGCGCAGCAGCGTGATCAGCTCGCCCTTGGCGATCGCGGCGACGCCGCCCTTGCGCATCCGCGCCTGG
>CAZZWJ010000207.1:0-5606 GCA_964657875.1 uncultured Solirubrobacteraceae bacterium | reverse complement strand
CGCGCCCGCGCCGCCGGCCGCAGCGCCCCGGTGAAGGCGTTCGTGCTCGATCAGCGCAACATCGCGGGCGTCGGCAACATCTACGCCGACGAGGCGCTCTTCCGGGCGTCGATCCACCCGCTGCGGGCCGCGGGAACCCTGCGCCCCGGACAGCTGGACGCGCTGCGGATCGGGATCGAGCAGGCGCTCGCGGCCGGGATCGACTCCCAGGGGGCGACGATCGACGACTTCCGTCACGTCGACGGAGCCCACGGATCCTTTCAGGATCAGTTCCTCGTGCACCGGCGCGAGGGGCTGCCGTGCCCGACGTGCGCCACCCCGGTCCGCAAGCTCGTCGTCGGTGGCCGCGGCACGTACGTGTGCGAGCGCTGTCAGCCGCGGCCCCGCGCGCGGTCGCTGCGGCCGGCCCGCGGGCCGAGCGTCTAGGCCGCGAGCAGCTCGGGCAGGCGCCCGGCGCGGTCGGCGGCCAGCAGCTCCTGAAAGCCGCCGATGCTCTCGCCGTCGATCACGATCTGGGGAAACGTGTACATGCCGGTCTTCTCGGTGAGCGTCGCCCGGCCGTCCGGGTCACGTGCGAGATTGATCTCGGTGTATTCGACGTGTCGCTTGCCGAGCAGCTTCTTGGCGCTCATGCAGAACGGGCAGGCGTCGGTGGTGTACAGGGTGACGGGTTTCATGACCCCTTCAACGATAGCCCCCGCGGGGAGGGTGGTCACCGGGTGCCGGGGCCGCTGAGCGATGAGGCGATCGTGCTGCGCTCGATCCGCTATGGCGAGGCGGACCGGATCCTGCACATCTACACCCTCGACCACGGCCGGCGGTCGGCGATCGCCAAGGGCGCCCGCCGGGCGCGCAGCCGTTTCGGCGCCCGCCTGGAGCCGTTTCTGCACGTCCGCGCTCACCTGCACGAGGGTCGCAGCGACCTGCTCACCGTCACCGGGGTCGACACGCTCGCCACCCACGCGGGGCTGCGTGAGCACGCGGCGACGCTCGACGCGGCCGCACGGGCCTGCGACGCCGTCGGGCGTCTGTTCGAGACCCCCGATCCCCACCCCGAGGTCTTTCACCTGCTCGACAACGAGCTCGCGCTGCTCGCCGGCGATCCGGCCCAGGCGCGCGCGGGCAACGGTCTCGCGTTTCGCCTGAAGCTGCTGCTCGCGGCGGGGATCGTCCCCCAGCTCGCCGCCTGTGCCGTCTGCGGTGAGACCGACCACCTCAACGGCTTCTCCGGTGCGGCCGGCGGGGTCGTCTGCATGGCCTGTGAGGCGGGTGCCTTCGCGCTGGAGGAGGACGCCTACCGGTTCCTCGTCGACGCCCTCGGCAGCCCGCTCGCTCAGGCCCCCGACGGCGGCGAGCGGACCCTGCGTCAGGTGCAACGCGCGATCTCCGAGACGACCGCCCATCACGCGAACGTGCGCCTGCCGCCGCTGCCGGCGGTGTGAGAACTTCGTCACGACCCGCGGCGAACGGTGTCGGCGCTGTCAGAATCCAGGGATGGAGCACGGGATCGCGATCGACCCTCACGCACACCCCCGTGGTCCGGTCGCCGATGGCTTCGCCGAGCGCATGCGGGCTCGCGAGGCCGCCGAGCTGTCACCGCTGGCGGTCAGGTCCTACCCGGTCTCGCGAGAGCTGCCGGAGTCCGACTGCGGCCTGCGCACGCCGTTTCAGCGCGACCGTGACCGGATCGTGCACTGCAAGGCGTTTCGGCGCCTGAAGTACAAGACCCAGGTATTCGTCGCGCCGCTGGGCGATCACTATCGGACCCGGCTCACCCACACCCTCGAGGTGACCCAGGTGTCACGGACGGTCGCCCGCGCGCTCGCGCTCAACGAGGACCTCACGGAGGCGATCGGACTCGGCCACGATCTCGGGCACTCACCGTTCGGGCATGTCGGCGAGGCGGCACTCGACGCCTGCCTGCGGGATCGTTTCGGCGGCGGCTTCCGGCACTACGAGCAGTCGCTGCGGGTCGTCGAGCACCTCGAGCGTGAGGGCCGCGGGCTCAACTTGAGCGACGTGGTCCGCGACGGGATCGTCACCCACTCCGGCCGCGCGGCGGCGCCCGCGACGCTCGAGGGCCGCATCGTGCGCGTCGTGGACCGCGTCGTCTACATCAACCACGACATCGACGACGCGGTCCGCGGTGGGGTGCTCGATCCCGCGCAGCTGCCGGCGGGTCCGATCGCGATCCTCGGCGACAGCGGTCCCCGCCGGATCGACACGCTCGTCCACGATCTCGTCGAGGCGTCGGAGCGCGCCGGCGACATCGTCCAGGGCGAGGCGGTCGGCGAGGCGATGGGGCAGCTGCGCCAGTTCATGTTCGACCACGTCTACCTCGGACCGATCGCGACCCGTGAGCACACCAAGATCCACGGCGTGATCGGTGCCCTGTTCACCCACTACTGCGCCCATCCACAACTGATCCCCGACTCGATCCCCGACGGTGAGCTGTCGGTCCGGGTGACCGACCACATCGCCGGGATGACCGACCGCTTCTGCATCCGCGCCTTTGAGGATCTCACCGTGCCGGACGCCTTCATCGCGCCGTGACGCGCTACGCCGCCGACTCCCGCGACCGTGTCCTGGAGGCGATCGACATGGTGAGCCTCGTCGGTGCGCGGGTGCAGCTGCGCCGCGCCGGGGTCAACAGCTACTTCGGCAACTGCCCGTTTCACGACGAGCGGACCGGCTCCTTTCACGTGAGCCCCGACGAGCGTCTCTATCACTGCTTCGGCTGCCAGGCCAGCGGCGACGCGTTCACCTACGTGATGGAGACCGAGGGCCTTGACTTCAAGGAGGCGCTCGAGTCGCTCGCCGACCGCTTCGGGATCCGGCTCCAGTCCGTCGAGGAGGACCCGCAGGCGGAGCAGCGCCGACGCCATCGTGACCGCCTGCACGAGCTGCTGGGGCGGACCCGGAGCTTCTATGAGCGCACCCTCTGGGAGACCGCCGAGGCCGCTGCGGCCCGGGACTACCTGGCCGGCCGCGGCCTCGAGCCCGAGACGCTGCGCGCGTTTCATGTCGGCTACGCGCCGGACTCGTTCGACCGGGTGCTGATCGGCTCGCGCAAGGCGGGATACGCCGAGCAGGAGCTCGTCGACGCCGGGCTCGTGCGTCGCTCCGCGCGTTCGCGGGCGGGCGCGTACGACTTCTTCCGCGAGCAGATCATGTTCCCCGCGGCCGACGCCCGTGGTCGGGTCCGCGGGTTCGGGGCACGGCGGATGCGCGACGACCAGCCGGTCGCCAAGTACGTCAACACCCCTGACGGGACGCTCTATCACAAGCGCGAGGTCCTGTTCGGCATCGACCTCGCCCGCGCGGAGGCCGCCAAGCAGGGACGGATGATCCTCGTCGAGGGGTACACCGATGTGCTCGCCTGCCACCAGGCGGGCATCCGCAACGTGGTCGGCATCATGGGCACCTCGTTCACCGAGGAGCAGCTCACCGAGCTCGAACGCGTCGTCAAGGTGCTCGAGCTCTGCCTCGATGCCGACAGCGCCGGACAGGAGGCGGTCCTGCGCGCCGCCCGCCTGGCGGCGGGACGTCACCTGGAGCTCCGCGTGATCGTGCTGCCCGAGGGCTCTGATCCCGCCGACCTCGCCCAGAGCGAGGGAGCCGAGGCGCTCGGGGAGCGGATCGGGGCCTCGATCCCGTTCGTCACCTTCGACGTGGAGCGGATCCTGTCGCGCGGTGACTGCGCGAGCGCCGAGGGGCGCGACCGCGCGCTCGCCGAGCTCGCCCCCGCGTTCGCGACCCTCGGCCCGAGCGTCCTGCGCGACCAGCTCATCCGCCGGGTCTCCGGAGCCCTCGAGCTCTCCGACGCCCGCGTCGCGGGTCTGCTCGCCGAGCCGCCGCCGATCGCGACCCCGCGCCGGGGGGAGGGCGCGAGCCACGGCGGCAACGGTCGCGGGAACGGCCGCGGGGGTTCCGGCGGGGGTGGCGACACGTCGGACGGGTTCTCGCCCGACGGGTCTGGCGTCGTCGCGCCCGCCGTGCCCGGGACGCGCTCGGAGCGCCTCTTCCTCGCGCTCTGCATCGCGGTGCCCGACGCCGGCGAACGGGCGCTCGGCGAGGGCGAGGCCCAGCTGCTGTTCGGCTCCGAGGCGCTGCGGCGGGTGGCCCGCCACCTGCGCGGACGCACCCGCACCCCGCTGTCGGATCTGCCCGTCGACGACGAGCCCTTCGCCCGTGTCGTCGCCGGGCTCGTCCAGCTCGCCGGCCGGGTGCTCGCGCCCAGCGCCGACCGTCTGGAGCACGCCCGGCTCGTGCTCGACCTCGAGCGCCTGGAACGCGCGATCCTCCGCGCCCGCGCCGAGGGTGAGGGCACGAACGAGCTGGCCCAGGAGCGCGAGCGCGCCCGGGAGGCCTACCGGGACGTCGTCTCCCGGCTGGAGGAGACCCTGTAGTCGACCCACCTCATCGCCCGGTTTCGCCGTCCGACCAGCATGCGAACATACGTTCGTCAACTGAGGGAGGTGGATGATGGACGAGGATGGACTGAAGGTGCTGCTCGCCCGCGGCGTGAGCGTCGAGCAGATCGCCAGGCGCTTTCAGAAGGACCCGTCAACGGTCTCCTACTGGATGGCCAAGTACGGGCTGCAGGCGCCCAACCGGGACAGACACGCGGCCAAGGGCGGGATTGCCCGGGAACGACTCGAGCAGCTCGTTGGTGACGGATCATCGATCAATGGCATCGCGGAAGAACTCGGTCGCAGCCCCGGCACGGTGCGGCACTGGCTTGCCCGGTACGGCCTGCAGACGCAGGCGACCAAGCGCCGGCGCATGGCGACGAATTCGCGGGACGCCGGCGATGCCGTCGTCATGGACAACTGCGTCCATCACGGCGAGACGCGCTTCTGGCTCGACGGTCAAGGGCGCTACCGGTGTCTCGCCTGCCGACAGGATTACGTCATCCGTCGTCGTCGGCGGGTGAAGGCGATCCTCATCGCCGAAGCGGGCGGCGGATGCGCGATCTGCGGTTATGACCGATATGCCGGGGCGCTGCACTTTCACCATCGCCGACGGGAGGAGAAGAGCTTTGGCCTGAGCGCTGATGGACTGGCGCGTTCCCTGGAGGCGGCCCGGGCGGAGGCGCGCAAGTGCGTACTGTTGTGCTCTAATTGTCACGCCGAAGTCGAAGGTGGAATCACATCGACTCCGGCGTAGCACGATCCGGGGTAGCTCAACTGGCAGATGCGCTCGACTGTTAATCGAGAGGTTGTGGGTTCGAGTCCCACCCCCGGAGCTTTGCGTCGGCCGACAAGCTCTAACCGATGAAGCTCTTCGTCTGCTACGGAACCTGGACGGTCGGCAAGCCGGTCCACGCCCATCCCTGTGGCGAGGCGCACGTCGCCTTGCGCGACGCGGGATATGAGCCGGAGGTCGTGCGGGCGCTGGGTCTCGGGCTGCTCCCCGCCGCCCTCAACGACCTCACGCCTCGACGGGAGGTCAAGCGGCTCACCGGCCAGTACTGGGTGCCGGCGCTGCTCACCGACGACGACGAGGCGATCCACGGCTCCCAGCGGATCATCGCCTGGGCTCAGGCGCACCCCGCCGCGCCCGCGCCCGTCGCGTAGTCCCGCCGTGCCCGTCGCGTCGTCCCG
>CAZZWJ010000206.1:0-5618 GCA_964657875.1 uncultured Solirubrobacteraceae bacterium | reverse complement strand
CACGGTGAAGGCGATCGACAACGGGCCGAGCACGGCGACGAACGTCGCGGTGACGGTGCCGGTTCCCTCGGGCGCGAGCTTCACCAGTGGCTCGTCGTCCTCCGCCTGCTCGCTGACCAATTCGACGACGGTGACCTGCACGCAGGCCTCGCTGACGCCGAACGCGTCGCAGACCTTCACGGTCGCGTTCACGACCTCGACGCCGGGGGCGCTGTCGGTGACCGCCTCGGTGACCCAGTCCGAGGCCGACTCCAACTCCAGCAACAACACGTCGGCTGCGGCGAGCGTCAACGTGCCCCGGCGCGACGACCTCGGCGTGACCGCATCGGGGACGAGTTCGGCGGTGCCCGGCGGCGCGATCACCGAGAACTTCGTCGTGACCGACAACGGTCCTGACGCGGCAACCGGGTTCACGCTGAGCGCTCCGCTGCCCAGCGGCGTCTCAAACGCGGCGACGTCGACGACCGGCTGCTCGATCGCCTCCAACACCCTGAACTGCAGCGAGGGCGCGTTGCCCAACGGGACGACTCAGACGATCACGGTCACGATGAACGCACCCGCGACCTTCCAGACCGCGATCGCGACCACCGCCACGGTGGCCACCACCGGCACCGACACCGACCCGACGTCGAGCAACAACTCGGTGACGTTCACCACCAACCCGGCCGGCCCGCTGCTCAGCGTCGCGGGAACCTCAAGCCCGACCCCCGGCGTGCCGGGCAGCGCGCTCACGTACACGCTCACCGGCACCGTGAGCACGAACGGCCCGGGCGAGTCCAAGCCGATCACGATCACGCAGACCCTGGGCAACGGGGTCACCGTGAGCGTGACGCCGACGGGGACCGGCTGGAACTGTTCGGCGACCACGGTCGGCTCCGCGGCGGTGTCCTGCACCTACACGCCGGGCTCGACGGTCGCTCCGGGCACGTCGCTGCCGGCGATCACCGTCCCGACGTCGGTCGCGTCGGGCGCCCGCGGCACGACGACCGCCACGGCGACGGTCAGCTCGTCGGACAACGCCAACTCAAGCTCGGCGTCGAGCACGAGCCTGCAGACGACGCTCAACCCGTCGGTCGACGACTCGGTCACCGTCACCCCGCCGACCGCGCCCGCCGTCAACACCCCGATCACCTACACGGTGAACGCCGCCAACGCGGGCCCGAGCACGGCGACGGGCGTTGTGGCCACGGCGCCGATCCCGTCGGGCGCCACCTACGTGAGCGGTCCGTCGTCGTGCACGGCGACGAGCTCGACGGTGACCTGCAACGTCGCCACCCTGGCTCCGAACGGGTCCCAGACGCTCCCGCTGAAGTTCCAGACCGCGACCGCCGGCCCGCTGAACGTGACCGCCTCGGTGACCCAGACCGAGACCGACTCCAATACGAGCAACAACTCGGCCTCGGGCAGCGCGACCGTCACGCACAACGCCGATCTCGTGCTCAGCGAGACCGGGGGCAGCTCGGCGACGCCGGGCGGACACATCTCCGAGAGCTTCACGGTGACCAACAACGGACCGGCGGCGTCGAGCGGGTTCACGTTCAGCGCTGCGCTGCCCACCGGGGTGAGCAACCCAGCGACGCCGACGAGCGGCTGCACGGTCTCCTCGACCACCCTGAGCTGCACCGAGGGCGCGTTGGCCAACGGCACGACGTCGACCATCACGTTGACCATGAACGCGCCCAGCGTCTTCCACACGGCGGTTTCGGGTACGGCGACGGTGACCGGGGTCGACAGCGATCCGAGCTCCTCGAACAACACGGTGACGGTGACCACCAACCCGGCCGGGCCGCTGCTCAGCGTGGCCACCACGTCCAACGCCGGCGCGGTCTCCGGGAGCGGGCTCACGTACACGCTGACCGGCACGGTGGGCGCAAGCGGCCCGGGCGAGTCCCGGCCGGTCACGATCACGCAGACCCTCGGCACCGGCGTGACCGTGAGCGCGACGCCGACCGGGACGGGCTGGAACTGCTCGGCGACGACCGTCGGCTCCTCCACGGTGTCCTGCACCGACACGCCGAGCCCGTCGATCACCTACGGCACCTCGCTGCCGGCGATCACCGTGCCGACGACGATCGCGCCCGGCGCGCGCGGCACGACGACCGCGACGGCGACGGTCAGCTCGTCGGACAACGCGAGCTCGAGCTCGGCTTCGACCGCGAGCGATCAGGTCACCCTCAATCCGTCGGTCTCCGACTCCGTGTCGGTGAGCGCGCCGACCAGCGCGACCGTCGGCTCGCCGGTCACGATCACCGTCACCGCCGCCAACGCCGGCCCGAGCACCGCGACCGGCATGACGGTCACCGTTCCGATCCCCGCCGGGGCCACGTATGACTCGGGCCCGGCCGGGTGCGCCGTCAACGCGACCGGCACCGCCGCGGTGTGCTCCGTCGGGACCCTCGCGCCCGGCGCGACCGCGGCCCTGGCGCTGCGCTTCATCCCGACGTCGGCCGGGACGCTGGAGGTCTCGGCCTCGATCACCCAGACCGAGACGAACTCGGCATCCGGCGGCGGTGCGGGCTCGGCGACGATCACCGTCTCCGTGGCCCCGACCCCGGCCCCGGCCCCGCCGACCCCGCCGGCCACCCCGACGGCTCCGACCGCGAGCGGCAGCGCCGACCTGCTCGTCACCGTCACCCCGCCCTCGACCGCCCCGACCGTGCGCCGGCCGGCCACGTTCACCGTCCGCGCGGTCAACCGGGGCACCGCCGCCGACCCCGACGTCGTGGTCTCGATCCCCGTGCCCAGCGGCGTGACCGTCCAGTCGGTCTCCTCGGGCTGCTCGATCTCGGGATCGACGATCCAGTGCTCGGCGGGCAACCTCGCCGCCGGCGCCGACCGCTCCTTCTCCATCGTCGTCGTCCCCGACGCCTCGGGCACCGTCTCGGTCACCGCCAGCGCCAAGGGCACCCTGCCCAACTCCGACCCGGCGAACGCCACCGCGACGGGCTCCCTCGTCTCGGCGGGGTCCGGTCGCTGGCTGTCGGTCAAGCTCACGACGCGCAAGCGGGCGCGCTTCGGATTCCGTTCGCGGCTCGTGGCGACGGTGCGCGACTCGAGCACGATCCGCGCGACCAAGGTGACGGCGTCGATCACGCTGCCCAGGCGCACTGTCCTGCGCCACCAGGTCAAGGGCTGCAGGACCAACCGGAAGAAGACCGTGCTCAGCTGCAAGATCGGTACGCTGAGCGCCCACCAGAGCAAGCGAATCGTCATCCTGGTGCGCTTCCGCCATCGCGGCTTGGCCAGGCCCAGGGCCCTCGCGCGCGGGATCCGCGCCGGCGTCCGCGCCTCGGCGAAGACCCGCACCAAGGTGCTCGTGTACGTGCAGCCACACCTGGTGCTGCGGGTCTTCTTCCCCGGCAGCCAGCTGCCCGCCGGCCGCGACGAGCGCATCAAGTTCTCGATCCGGGACTCAAATCACACGACCGCCTCGCGCGTGCGCTTGTGCAACACGGTTCCCAAGGGCGCGACGATCGTCTCCGCTCCCGGCCTGAAGATCCATGGCGCGCAGGTGTGTGTCACGGTGGCCAGGGTCGGCAAGGTGTCGGTGCGCTACAGCGTTGTCGTCCGCATGGCACCGGTGAGCGGCACGCGCAGGGTCTGGGACCGGGCGTTCGCGACGGGTCCGGGGCTGCGGAAGGTCACCGTGGCCCGGCACACGCTGCTTGTCGGCTGAGCAGCCCCGGCTGCTACATTTTCACGCCGATGCCGACCACCAGCCAGTTGATCAAGAAGGGCCGCAAGAAGCCCGCCAAGAAGCTCGCGACCCCGGGCCTGAAGTCCGGCAAGGGTCGCAAGAAGAAGGTTGCCGCTCCCCAGCGCCGCGGTGTGTGCACGCGCGTGTACACCACGACCCCGAAGAAGCCGAACTCGGCTCTGCGCAAGGTCGCCCGCGTCCGGCTCACGAACGGCATGGAGGTCGGCGCCTACATCCCCGGCGAGGGCCATAACCTGCAGGAGCACTCCGTGGTGCTCGTGCGCGGTGGCCGCGTCAAGGATCTCCCGGGCTTCCGCTACAAGGTGATCCGCGGCACGCTCGACGCCGCCGGCGTCAGCGACCGCAAGAAGGCGCGCTCGCAGTACGGCGTGAAGGCCAAGTAGTGCCCCGCCGCGCAGCCGCCCAGATCCGGCCGATCGACCCGGATCCCGTTCACCGCAACCGCCTCGTTCAGCAGGTCATCAACAAGGTGATGGAGGACGGGAAGAAGTCGACGGCTGAGAAGATCGTCTATGACGCCCTGGCGATCATCGAGGAGCGCACCGGCAAGAACGCCGTCGAGCAGCTCGAACTCGGGATCAAGGCGCTCACCCCCGTGCTTGAGGTCCGCTCCCGCCGCGTCGGCGGTGCGACCTACCAGGTGCCCGTCGAGGTGCCCGCCCGTCGTTCCCGCACGCTTGCCGTTCGCTGGCTGGTCCAGTTCTCTCGCGGTCGCCGCGAGCGCACGATGGCCCAGAAGCTCGCCAACGAGCTGATGGACGCGATCCAGCAGCAGGGCAACGCGTACAAGCGCAAGGACGACATCTACCGCATGGCGCAGGCGAACAAGGCGTTCGCCCACTACCGCTGGTAGTCACCTCCTGATCGAGGTCCGGCTCACCGATAGGGCCGGAACACCTCGCGCAGCGTGCTCACGAGCAGCTCGGGTTCGGCGACGGCGGGGAAGTGCCCGCCCCGCGCGTGCTCGGCCCAATGGGTGACGTTGTAGTAACGCTCCGCGAGCTCCCGCGGGGGCTTGGGAAGCGGGATGCGCTCACCGCCGAAGCTCGAGACGGCCGTCGCCACCGGGCTTGGGTCGTCGACGGGCAGGGGGCCGTCGGGTGCGTGAGCCGCGGCCCAGTAGGGTTCGATCGACGTCCCGATGCTGTCCGTCGCCCAGTACAGGGTGAGCGTGTCGAGCAGGCGATCGCGGGGGAACTTCGGGGCGCCGTCGGCAGCGACGCTGCTCCAGGCGACGACCTTCTCGCCGATCCACGCGGCGAGCCCCGCCGGGCTGTCGGCGAGCGCGACCGCCAGCGTCGCCGGCTTGGTCGCGTGCATGTGGGCGTAGCCGCCCTCGCGGGTGACCCAGCTCGCTGCGTCTCGCGCGAACCGGTCCTCGGCGTCACCGCGCGGCGGCGGCGCGGGCGTGAGTCCGGGGGTGGCGAGGTGGATCGCGGCCACCGCCGCGGGCGCGACCCGGGCCAGCCAGGCCGTGACGCCGGCGCCCAGGTCGGAGCCGTGGGCGACGTAGCGGTCGTGCCCGAGCGCGGCCATCATCGCGTGCCACAGGCGGGCGACCTGCGACGCGGTGAAGCCGCCCGGTGGCGCCGGGTCGCTGAAGCCGAAGCCGGGCAGCGTGGGCACGACGACGGTGAACGCATCGGCGGGGTCGCCCCCGTGAGCCGCCGGATCACTGAGCGGGCCGATCACGTCGAGATGCTCCAGTAGCGAGCCCGGCCAGCCGTGGGTGAGGATCAGCGCCAGCGGGTCGGGGCCCGCGCCCGGCTTGATGAGCACGTGCAACGACTGTCCATCGACGGTCACCCATCGCTGATCCGACGCGTCGAGCCGGTGCTGCAGTGCCGCCGGATCCCGCGCTCGCCAGTCCCGGAGCAGCGACGCGAGCCAGTCGGTGCTG
>CAZZWJ010000205.1:0-5640 GCA_964657875.1 uncultured Solirubrobacteraceae bacterium | reverse complement strand
CTCGGGTGAGCTCGACAGTCACCCTGAAGGTGAGGGTGAGACGCCTCTCGCCGAAGCGGCCGCCCCCGCCGTCACCGGCGACGTCGCCGCGATCGCTCAGGCGGCCGAGCCCACCGAGGCGACCGAGCCCGCTGACGCCCCCGGGCCGGCCGAGCCCGAAGCCGCCACCGCCGCGCCCGAGCCCGTTGCGTCCGCCGACGACTCCGGCGGTGGCGAAACCGCGACGGAGCCCGGCCCCGATACGGCCAAGGCCAAGCGCAACGGCACGGCCCGCCGCAGTCAGGCGCCCACGCCGGCGCCCGCCGACGCAACCGCCTGATCCCGGCCCCGGCGCCGACGATCCGTCCCCGGGTCGTCTGCTTTACTGTGCCGTCGCGATGCCGAAGATGAAGACCCACTCAGGCGCCAAGAAGCGCTTCAAGATCACCGCCACCGGCAAGGTGCGCGGCCGCCACGCCTTCACGAGTCACATTCTCGAGAAGAAGTCCCAGAAGCACAAGCGCTACCTGGGTCAGCCGAAGATCATGTCGGCGCACAACGAGAAGCAGATCAAGACGCTGCTGGGAGCCAAGACCAAATGACCCGCGTCAAGCGTTCGGTCCACGCGCGCAAGAAGCGCCGCGCGACCCTGAAGCTCGCCAAGGGTTACCGGGGCGACGCCAGCCGGCATTACAAGACCGCCAAGGAAGCGGTCCTCAAGGCCGACCAGTACCGCTACCGCGACCGCCGCAACCGCAAGCGCGACTTCCGCAAGCTGTGGATCACACGCATCAACGCGGCGGCACGCATCAACGGCATGTCCTACTCGCAGTTCATCCACGGCCTGATGCTGGCCGAGGTCGAGCTGGATCGCAAGATCCTCGCCGACATGGCCATCCATGACGCCGACACCTTCCGACGTTACGCCGACCGCGCCCGCGAGGCGCTGGCCGCCGGCTGACGTCAACCAGCCGACACCAGCACCGACACATCGGGCGCCGCTTCCTCCGGGACGGCGCCCTTTTTCATGCCCCGACGCCCCTCGCCCGACCGTCCCATCGCTCCGAAGCCCGATCGCCCCGACATCACCGGACCCCGTGACCATCACCTCCACCCACAACTCCCAGCTCAAGGGCCTGCGCCGGCTCACCGCGCGCCGCCGCGCCCGGGAGCTCAGCGGACGCTTCGTCGCCGAGGGCGAGGACCTGCTCGCCGCCGCCGACGCCCACGGCTGGCCGGCCGTGGAGCGCTACTGCGCCGCGGGCAGCGGTCTGGCCGGCACCGAGATCGAGCCGGCGCTGCTCGCCGGCATCTCCGAGCTCGGCTCGGGCACCCGGACACTCGCCATCTATGAGACCCGGTGGGCGCCCGCGCCGACCGGCCCCGTGTGCGTGTACCTGCACGG
Organism: uncultured Solirubrobacteraceae bacterium; assembly: GCA_964657875.1. Lineage (GTDB taxonomy): Bacteria > Actinomycetota > Thermoleophilia > Solirubrobacterales > Solirubrobacteraceae > Palsa-465. The sequence goes on along the minus strand of CAZZWJ010000205.1, from coordinate 4,256 downwards.
CGTCGCGGACCCCGGGAACGTCGGCACGATCCTGCGCAGCGCCGCCGCGTTCGGGGCGGCGTCGGTCGTCCTCGGTCCCGGGTGCGCGGACCCGTTCGGACCCAAGGCGGTGCGGGCGAGCATGGGCGCGGTCTTCGAGGTGGCGCTCGCGCGCTGTGACGACGCGGGGCAGCTGCCACGGCCGACCGTCGCGCTGGTCGCCGACGCGGAGCGGGGGAAAGCGGCGAGCCCGTCGCCACTTTCTCCCGACCCCTCGTCCGTCGAGCCCCTCCATGCTCTGCGCCTCGACGGCCCCGCGGTGACGCTCCTGATCGGAGCCGAGCGGGAGGGTCTGCCCGTCGAGATCGTCGACGGCGCCGACCACGTCGCCCGGATTCCGATCGCCACCCACTCACTCAACGCCGCGATGGCGGCCACCGTCGCGCTGTACGAGACGTCTCGTAGGATGGCCCGCGCATGAGCGTCAGCGAGCGGATCGAGGCGATCGAGGCGGAGGCATCCGCGGCGATCACGGGCGCTGTGAGCAGTGCCGCGCTGGAGGACGTGCGGGTCCGTTACCTCGGGCGCAAGGCCGAGCTGCCCAACCTGCTGCGCTCGGTCGCCGAGCTCGCGCCCGAGGAGCGCGCGGCGACCGGCAAGGCGGCCAACCGGGCGCGTCAGGGCCTCGAGGCCGCGATCGCGCAGCGCGCCGACAGCCTCGCCGCCGCCGAGCTCGACGCCCGCCTCAGCGCCGATCGCATCGACGTGACGCTGCCCGCCGACCCCGTGGCGCACCTCGGACGCCTGCACCTGCTCACCCGGACCTGGCGGGAGATCGAGGACGTGTTCATCGGCCTCGGCTTCGACGTCGCCGAGGGGCCCGAGGTGGAGACCGTGCACTACAACTTCGACGCGCTCAACGCGGCGCCGACCCACCCCTCGCGCCTGGAGACCGACACCTTCTATCTCGACGACGCGCGTCCGTTCGAGCTCCTGGACCCCGAGGCGCGGCTGCTGCGCACCCAGACCTCGCCGATGCAGATCCGCGCCATGCAGGCTGGTCCGCCACCGCTTTACATCATCGTCCCCGGCCGTGTCTACCGGCCGGACTCCGACGCCACCCACACCCCTCAGTTTCATCAGGTCGAGGGCCTCGCGGTCGACGAGGGCGTCACGCTCGCCGACCTGCAGGGGACGCTGCTCACGTTCGCGCGGGCGATCTTCGGCGCCGACCGCGAGGTGCGGATGCGCCCGCACTTCTTCCCGTTCACCGAGCCGAGCGTCGAGGTCGACGTCTCCTGCTTCGCCTGCGTGCGCGGGATCACCCCCGACGGCCGGCGCTGCCCCCTGTGCAAGGGGACGGCGTGGATCGAGATCCTCGGTGCCGGGATGATCGACCCCAACGTCCTGAGTGGGATCGGCGACCCGCAATACGACCCCGAGCGGGTCCAGGGCTTCGCGTTCGGGATGGGGATCGACCGGATCGCGATGCTCAAGCACGGTGTCCCGGACCTCCGGCTGCTCTTCGACAACGACGTCCGCTTCCTGGAGCAGCTGTAGATGCGCGTCCCCCTCAAGTGGCTGCACGAGTACTGCGCCCCCGACCTCGACACGTTCGCGCTCGCCGAGACCCTCGCGATGACCGGCACCGAGGTCGAGCGCGTCGAGGCCCACGGCGTCTCGGGCCTCGAGCACTTCGTCGTCGCCAAGGTCCTCGACGCCCACCGCCACCCCGACGCCGACCGCCTCTCGGTCTGTGAGGTCGACACCGGTGACGGCGCGCCCAGCCAGATCGTCTGCGGCGCCCCGAACGTCGCCACCGGGCAGACGGTCGCCGTCGGCAAGCCGGGTGCGGTGATGCCCGACGGAACCGTCCTGAAGACCGCCAAGCTGCGCGGCGAGCCGTCCCACGGGATGATCCTCGCCGAGGACGAGGTGTCGATCGGTCTCGACCACGACGGGATCATGGTCCTCGACGACGAGCTGGCCGCCGGCACGCCACTCAGCACCGTGCTCACGATCGCCGACGAGGTGCTCGTCCTCGAGGTCACCCCCAACCGCCCGGACTGCCTCGGCGTCTACGGGGTCGCGCGAGAGGTCCATGCCGCCACCGGCGCCCCGTTGAGCGCCCCGCCGTGGAGCGAGGACCTCGGCAGCGCCGGCGATGTGGCCGCCGCGCGCGTGCACGTCGAGACCGAGCTGTGCCGGCGCTTCACCGCCCGCGTATTCGACGGCGTCGTGGTCAGACCGTCACCCCGGTGGCTGAAGGCGCGGCTGATGGCGGCCGGCCAGCGGCCGATCTCAAACGTCGTCGATGTCACCAACTACGTGATGCTGCTCACCGGGCAGCCGCTGCACGCGTTCGACCTCGACCGGGTCGCCGGCGGCGTCCTCACCGTCCGCCGGGCCGGCGCGGGTGAGCAGATGCAGACGCTCGACGGTCAGACGCGGACCCTCGACGCCGACACCGTGCTCATCGCCGACGGCGACGGGCCGACGTCGATCGCCGGGGTGATGGGCGGCGCCCGCTCGGAGGTGAGCGGTGAGACGACCCGCGTGCTCATGGAGGTCGCCACCTGGGAGGGGTCCAACATCCACCGCACCTCACTCGCGCTCGGCCTGCGCAGCGAGGCCTCGGGGCGCAACGAGAAGGGCCTCGAGCCCGAATCCGCGCTTGACGCCCAGGTGCTCGCGACCCGGCTGATGATCGAGGTGTGCGGCGCGACCGTCGCCCCCGGCACGATCGACATCGCCGGCGCTGACAGCACGACGGACGCGGGTGCCGCCTGGTCGCCGACCCCGCCGGCGACGATCCGCCTGCGCGAGGCTCGCGTGAGCGGACTGCTCGGGATCGAGATCCCCCGCGCGCGCCAGACGGAGATCCTCACCGCGCTCGGCTTCGGGTGTACCGACGTGCCCGGGGGCCTCGACGTCACCGTGCCCGCGCACCGGCGCAGCGACGTCACCCGGGAGGCGGACCTGATCGAGGAGGTGGCGCGGATCGGAGCGCTGTCTGAGCTGCCGGCGACGCTCCCCCCGCGCCGGGGCGCCTCCGGTCGCCTCACCGCCCGTCAGCGGTTGCGGCGCAGCGCCGCCGACGCGCTGTGCGCGCAGGGCCTGTCGGAGATCGTCGGCTGGTCGTTTGAGGGCCCGCAGCTCGCCGAGCGGCTGCGCATCCCCGAGCGCCCGGTGCTCACGCTGCGCAACCCGATGTCGGCCGAGCAGTCACGGCTGCGCACGACGCTGCTCGGATCCCTGCTCGACGCGGTCGCCCGCAACCACGCCCGCGGCGCCGACCGGCTCGCGCTGTTCGAATCCGGGCCGGTCTATGAGCCGGGGGAGGCCGGGGTCGCCGCCGAGCCCCGTCACATCGCCGCCCTCAGCTGCGGCGCGGTGCGCCCGGCGAGCTGGCGCGCCCCCGCGCCGCCCGCCGCCGACTTCCTCTCGGCGAAGGGAACCCTCGGCGGGCTGCTCGACACGCTGCGGGTGCCGTGGACGATCACGACCTTCGATCAGCCACCGCCGTTCCTGCACCCCGGGCGCTGCGCGCAGGTCCACGTCGGCGCGGACGCGGTCCCCGCCGGCTGGCTGGGTGAGCTGCACCCGTCGGTGGCCGCCGGATGGGATCTCGAACAGGCGCTCGCCGGCTTCGAGCTCGACCTCGATCTCGTCGCCGAGCATGTCGCCACGCCCGCGTTCCGTGACGTGACGAGCTTCCCCGAGGTGCGGGAGGACCTCGCGGTGATCGTCGCCGACACCGTCCCCGCCGCGAGCGTCATCGCGGTCGTCCGTGACGCCGGCGGCAGGCTGCTCGCCGGCGCCGAGATCTTCGACGTCTACCGCGACGCCGAACGGGTGGGGGAGGGCCACGTGTCCCTCGCGCTGCGCCTGCGCTTCGCCGCCCCCGACCGCACGCTCAGCGACGAGGAGGTCTCCGGCCGGCGCAAGCGGATCGCCAAGGCCCTCGCCGCCCAGCTCGAGGGGCGCGTCCGTGACTCCTGAGCCCCGGGGCGGCGGGCCCCGCGTGGCGGTGTTCGGCGCCGCCGGCTACGCGGGCGCGCTCAGTGCCCGCCTGATCGACCGCCACCCGCACTTCGTGCTCGGCCCGGTGACCGCGCGCAGCGAGGTCGGCCGCCGCCTCGACGACGTCTACCCCCAGCACCGGGTCGCCCGCGAGCTCGAGGAGCTCGACCTTGACCGTCACGCCGACGTCGAGGCGGCGATCGTCGCCTATCCGCACGGGGCGGCGGCCGAGCTCGTCGCCGCGCTGCGTCGGC
>CAZZWJ010000204.1:0-5719 GCA_964657875.1 uncultured Solirubrobacteraceae bacterium | reverse complement strand
ATCCGCAAGTGCGGTGGAGGGGGCCGCGATCCCGATGCCGAACAGCAGGGTGGCCGACATCGACACCGCCCAGAACCGGGTGCGGCGAAGCTGACGGCGCAGTGACGTGGGGATAAGCGAGGTCATGGCAGTTCGTCCTTTGGCTCGTGGCGTCGGCGGGCCATTCTCAGTCCCTCGACCTTGGTCGGGGGTGACTCACCTTCTTCGCGGCATGTCGGCACGCCTCCCCGACGACTTAAGTCTGGGACGCCGAATTACGTTGTGACTACTGATGAGCTCTGGGTACCTGTCATGCGCAAAGCGCAGCGATGGGTAGGTCTGAGTCGACCAGCGTCTTGGTCGCTTCGTCCACTCAGCCGTCGCTCAGTCGACGAGGGTCGCGGTCTCCATCGTCGGCCAGTCCGAGTAGCCGGTCGCGTCGCCCCCATACCAGTACTCCTTGGGAGCCTCGGCAAGCGGCGCACCGACACGGATGCGCTGCACGAGATCCGGATTGGCGATGTACGCCCGCCCGAAGGAGACGAGCTCGGCCTCTCCGTCGCGGAGCACCCGCTCGGCCTCGTCGACGGTGAGATCGTTGTTGGCGATGTACGCCCCGGGCGCGCGTCGGCGCAGCTCGGCGAAGTCGATCTCATCAGTCGACTCGCGGGTCGTCTGCGTGACGCCCTCGATGACGTGGGTGTACGCAAGGCCGACATCGGACAGTCGATCCAGGTAGGTGCCGTAGGTCTCCATCGCCGACGAGTCCAGCGGCGTCCCGCCGGGCTGCGTGGTCGCGGGGGACAGGCGGATCCCGACCCGACCGGCGCCCCAGACCCCGACGACGGTCTCGACGACCGCCAGCGGCAGCCGCAGCCGATTCTCGATCGAGCCGCCATATTGATCGTCACGGCGGTTGGTGGAATCACGCACGAACTGCTCGAGCAGGTAGTTGTTCGCCGAATGGACTTCGACGCCGTCAAAGCCGGCCGCCTTGGCGTTCTCGGCGGCGCGACGGTAGTCCTCGACGATCGCACCGACCTCTTCGGTCTCCAGGGCGCGCGGCCGCACGTGATCCTGCATTCCGTCCTTGGTGAACGCCTGTCCTTCGGGCTTGACCGCGGAGGGCGCGACCGGCGCCTCGCCACCGTGAAGGTCGGGGTGGGAGATCCGCCCCGTGTGCCAGAGCTGCAGGACGAATCGTCCGCCGGCGTCGTGCACCGCCTGCACGACGGACGTCCAGGCGGCCACCTGGTCCTCCGACCAGATGCCGGGGGTGAGCGCGTAGCCGACCGCCTGGGGCGAGATGTTCGTCGCCTCGCTGATGATCAGGCCCGCGTCGGCGCGCTGGGCGTAGTAATCGGCCGCGTAGGTGGGTACGACGCCGTCGTCGTCGGAGCGGCTGCGCGTCAGGGGCGCCATCACGATGCGGTTGGGCAGTTCGAGGTCGCCGACGGTGAGCGAGGTGAAGAACGTGTTGTGCATGGCGCAGCGCTACCCGGATCCGCCTGAGTCATTCGGATCGGCGGGCTCGTCCACGCGCTGACGTCCGATGCCTGACGCCCGCTCCCCGCGCCGCCGGGGAGCTCAGCCCGCGCGGTTGTGGCGGGTGAGCGCCGAGTGGCTGTTGGTCGGGGCGACCGCCGCGTCGTAGGGCACGTAGGGCCCGTCGTGCAGCAGGTGCTCCTTGGGGCCGGTGATGTTGAAGTTCGCCCGCCTCACGAGGTTGACCGCGTACTTGGCCCAGAACTTCGCGGTCGGGGGGGCACCCTTGCCGCAGCCGGTTCCATCACCGGCCGAGCCGCCCGGGTTGGTGAACCACAGGAAGCCGTCGACGTACTTGTAGCCCGTCTGCACCGACATCGGCCCGAGTCCGCGACCGACCGGGTTGCAGAGCTCCTCGTTGCCGTAGCGGACCCGGTCGCGCGGCACGAGGGGCCCCTGGCCGTTCTCGCCGGTGTTCACGACGAAGTGCACGCCGCCGAGTGCCTGGGCGACCTTCTGACCGAAGGCGACCTCCTTGGTCGTCCAGTCGAAGTGCGTCGAGTTGACGAAGAATCCCTGGGCGTGGGTGACGCCCGCGCGCTTCAGCAGCGAGACGGTGCGCCGCCAGCCGATCGCATCCGCCGCGCCCGCGTCGATGTAGACGGCCGTGTGGGGCAGCGTCTCGAGCGTCTGAACCGCCTCCCGGATCTCCGCCAGGCGGTCGCGCACCTTGTAGGAGTCGTGCTCACGGACCATGCACTGGGTGGTGATCAGCGAGTCGAGCTCCAGGAACATCACGACGTGGAAGTTCCCGATGCCGGCAGCGAGACCCTTGATCCAGCGCTCATAGCGCTTGATGAACGCCGGCGAGCTCGTGTCCGCGCCACAGGCGCCGTGCACCAGCGAGTAGGTCGAGAGCTGGATGACGGTGTTGGGGTGCTGGTGCTCGGTGCTCTCCAAAAAGCGCGCGACCGTGTGCGATGGATCCGCGGGCGTGTTCCAGAAGTAGAAGCGGTGCACGCCCGGCTGGTCGGCGAGGAAGTTCAGCGCGTGAGACCAGGCCGGCTTTGAGTGGGCGTAGTGGCGTGCCGAGGTGCCCGCCGGAGACTGGTTGCCCTGAACCCAGTACGGCGCTTCGGCGAGCGGGCCGATGCCGGGCAGCGACGCCGCCGTGCTCGTGAGCTGGTTGAAGCCGAGCAGGTCCAGCGGATCGCGCGGCTGCAGCGTGTCGTCATGCAGGATCTTGATCTGGGAGTCGACCGGTCCGTGGGCGTAGACCTTGCCGCTCGCGTCCCCCATCGCCTGCGGGTAGGAGCCGAAGATGTAGGCGTCGGCGTATACGGGTCCGGCGTTGATCCCGCGATCGAGGATCTTCACGTCGAAGGTGAAGCTCGACTGACCCGGCTGCATGTAGGTGTAGCTGTTGGGGACGGTCTCGAGGTCGACGCCGGGGACGGCATCGAGGTGACGCACGCCGTAGCGGATCTGCTCACCCTGGGAGTCATCGGTGCGGTTGATCGTGATCGCGAGCTCGCCCTGATTCTCGTGGGCGACGTAGGAGGTCTGGCTGAGGTACACGTAGCCCGGCGTGCCGGCGGCGCGCGCCGAGGCGGTGAGACCGAGAACCACCGCGACGCAGATCAGAAGGCTGAGGGCGCTGAGCGTGAGACGCCCGCGCGAGGAGGGGAGCGAGAAGTTCATGACAGACCGAAAATCGGTCATCCGCCGGCAGCGCTCAACCCCCGCGCAGGTATCTCAACGATCGTCTGACCCCACCCCGTGCAAATTCTCCTGGGGGGCTTGTGTGCGGCGAAGCGGCGTCAGACGGTCGGCTCGGTGGCGATCAGCTCGCCGATCGACGCGACGCCGAGCGCGTGGACGCGGTCGGCGAGGCCCCGATTGATCTCCCCCGGCCACGCCGGTCCGCCGTAGACGAACCCGGTGTAGGCCTGCAGCAGCGTCGCGCCGGCGCGGACGCGGGCCAGGGCGTCGTCGGCGGTCTCGATCCCGCCCACCGACACGAGCACGAGCTCATCTCCGACCTGCGACCGGACGCGCCGCAGGACCGCGAGTGAGCGCGCCTTCAGCGGCGCCCCGGAGACCCCGCCGGGCAGGTCGGTCAACCGCGCCGGGGAGCTCAGGTCGCGACGTGAGACCGTCGTGTTCGTGCACACGAGGCCGTCGAGTTCCAGCGCCACCGCGGCGGCCGCGATCGCGTCGACGGCGTCGTCGTCGAGGTCCGGGGCGATCTTCACCAGCAGCGCCGGCGCGACTCCGAGCTCGGCGAGCTCCTCGCGGACATCGCCGACGAGCTCCTGCAGCTGCGCCACCGCCTGCAGGTCGCGCAGACCCGGCGTGTTGGGCGATGAGACGTTGAGCACGAGCATGTCGGCGTGGGGGGCCAGCCGGCGGACCGAGCTTCGATAGTCCGCGCGGGTATCGCTCGCCGCCTTGGTGCGACCGACGTTGACCGCGATGAGCGTCGCGTCGCGGCGGTCCCGCAGACGCCGCTGGGCGGCGGCCGCGCCGTCACCGGGAAAGCCCATGCTGTTGATCAGGGCCCGGTCGGCGGGCAGCCGGTGGATTCGCGGGCGGGGGTTGCCCGGCTGGGCCTCGGCGGTGATCGTGCCGACCTCGACGTAGCCGAAGCCGAGCGCGCCCAGCTCCGCACACCACCCGACGTTCTTGTCCAGGCCGGCGGCGACGCCCAGCGGACTGGGGAAGCGGTGCCCGAACGCCTCGACCCCCAGGCACGGGTCCGGCCGACCGGCGAGCCGCCGCAGCAGGGCGCGGAAGCCGGGGAGTCGCCCCAGGCCGGCGAGCGTCTGCGCCGTCCAGGTGTGCACGGTCTCGGGGTCCAGGCGGCAGAGCAGTCGCCGGTAGATCAACCGGTAGAGCATCGCCCGGATAGTTCTACCGTGCCACCATACGGCGATGAGCTTCATCGCCCGCCCCCGTGTCGCCGCGCTCTCGCTGTCCGCGCTCGGGCTCGGGCTCGCCGGGTGTGGCTCGACCTCCGTTCGCCACGTGACGACGACGATCACCCGTCCGGCGGTGACAAGACCCTTGTCGACGCACCCGACGGCGACGAGCCCGACCACCTCCACGGGCACGACGACGACGTCGTCGTCCGCTGGCCCGACGACGTCCACGTCGACAACCGCGAGGTCGTCGGCTGGCCCGACGACGTCCGCGACCTCGCCCGCCACGTCGTCACGCCTGCACGGCCGGTCGGCGCCCGCCATCATCGACCTGGCCGCGGCGGCGCTGCGACGATCCCACGGCTACGCGATGCACGCCGATCTCCTCCAGGGCCGGATGCGCACGATCATCTCGCTGACCACGACCGGACGCGACCGCTACGAGGCCTCGCTCACGAGCGCCCACTCGATGTTCTCGGTGATCGCGCTCCCGGGACGCGCGTATCTGCGCGGCGACCGGGCGTTCTGGCGATCCCAGGTCGCGTCGTCCGCCGCCGCGGCCCGCCTGGCCGGTCGCTGGCTGCACGTCCCGGCCCGCGGTGCGCGCTCGGTGACCCGGAGCCTCGGCACGCTCTCGCCGGGGACGTTCGCCCGCTGCCTCACCGAGGATCATGGTGCGCTGACCGTCGCCGGTCACGCGACGATCGACGGCACCCCCGCGGTGATCATCCGCGACGCGGGCAACGCCCCGGGGGCGACCCCCAGCACGATCGCGGTCGCGAGCCGCGGCGCCCCGTACCCGCTGCGCTATGTGGCCAGCGGGGCGACGCGACGCGGCGGGCGGATCGACGTCTGCAACGACGGTCGCGGCAACGGGGCGACGGGTTCGATCACGCTCAGTCAGTTCGGACGCACCCCGGTCGTGCAGGCGCCCGCGCGCGCCGGCAGCGCGGGCGGCGCCCAGACCTGAGGGAGGGCCCGAGACGCAACAGGTGACGGTTTTGCGACGGCGTCGGAGCGCCGCCGGTCAGTCGATCAGCCGCTCGCCCAGGCGCCAGATCGCCAGGCGCCAGGTGAGCAGCGCCCACACGACGAGCACCCCGAGGTGCACGAAGTCGCCGCTCCCGAGCGTGTTCAGGGACGCGTCGCGCACGAGGGCGACGCAGTGATACAGCGGGTTGAACAGCGCGATCGTCGACAGCGCGCCCGGGAGTGAGGAGATCGGGAAGAAGGTGCCGGCGACGAGGAACATCGGCGTGAGAACGGCGCTGGTCACGTAGTTGAAGTTGTCGATCGTCTTGGCGATCGCCGCGATCAGCACCCCGAAGCCCGCG
>CAZZWJ010000203.1:0-5723 GCA_964657875.1 uncultured Solirubrobacteraceae bacterium | reverse complement strand
CCCGAGCTCGCGCGTCCCCCCCCGGGGGGGAAAGACGGACGCATCCGTCTGACCGAACGGGACGGATCGGGGTGTCGGCCGGGAAGCCCCCGGATCACCGGCCCCGGTCGGCGACCGCCGCGAAGATCGCCCCGAACGCCGCGTTATCGGCGAGCTGGGGTCCCAGTGGGAGCGCCGCGATCGCCGGGTAGCGGCGTCGTGCGACCCACGCCAGGTTCACCCCACCGACCGCGAGTCCCGCCGCTGCGCCCCAGGCGACCGAGCGCTCGCGGGGCAGGGTCACCCCGAGCCCCCCGCCGACTGCGAGTGAGATCACGCCGTGGGCGAGCGCGCCGCGGATCAGCCCGGGCGAGCCGGGCCACACCAGCGTGCCGATCGCCCGGGTCGCCGTGAGGCCCCCGGAGAGCGCCTGACCCGGCGACCCGGTCCGCAGCGCCCACGCCGTCGAGGGCGCGCCGCTCAGCACCGAGGCGACGGCCGCGCCCTGCAGGATGGCGGCTCGGCGGCGAATCACTGCGGCCAGCATCGCACGTGCGCGATCGGGTACAACCGAGACAACACGACGCGAGGGGAGACCCGACGGTGCCGACGTACATCATGCTCACCAAGCTCACCCCCGAGGGCCAGCAGACCGTCAAGAACAACCCGGCCCGCATCCGCGAGGTCAACCACGAGGTGCAGGCGCTCGGCGCCGCGGTGACCGCCCAGTGGGCGACGCTCGGGGAATACGACTTCGTCAGCGTGATCCAGGCGCCGGACGCCGAGACCGTCGCGCGGGTCTCGTTGGAGCTCGGCGCCCGGGGCACCGGTCGCTATGAGACGCTCACCGCGATCCCGATCGAAGAGTTCATCGGCGCGATCTAGCCCGCCGTTGTCTGAGATGCCCGACACCGTTCTCGTCCTCGGCTCCGGCGCCCGTGAGCACGCGATCCTCCGCGCGCTCGCTCGCTCCCCCCGCGGGCCCCAGCTCGTGTGCGCACCCGGTAACCCCGGCATCGCGCAGCTGGCCCGCGTCGTCGGCGAGGTCGACATCGAGGATCCCGCCGCGGTGCTCGCGCTCGCGCGCGAGGTCGAGGCGACGCTCGTCGTGGTCGGGCCCGAGGCGCCGCTCGTCGCCGGGGTCGCCGACGCGCTCACCGCCCACTCGATCCCGGTCGTCGGTCCCGGCCGCGAGGCGGCCCGGTTGGAGGGCTCCAAGGCGTTCTGCAAGGAGATCATGCGCGCCGCCGGGGTCCCGACGGCTGCGCACCGCATCGTGAGCGACCCGGCCGCCGGGATGGCCGCGATCGAGCGCTATCCGGTGGTGATCAAGGCCGACGGTCTCGCCTCGGGTAAGGGCGTGATCATCGCTCTGGATGCGGCGCAGGCCGAGGCCGCCTTCGACGAGCTGCTCGTGCAGCGGCGCTTTGACACCGAGTCGGTGCTCGTCGAGGAGTTCCTGGAGGGCGAGGAGCTCTCGCTGCTCGCGCTCTGTGACGGCGTGCGGGCGCTCCCGCTCGCCTCCGCGCGGGACTACAAACCGCTGGGCGACGGCGGTTCGGGTCCCAACACCGGCGGCATGGGCGCGTTCTCGCCGGTCCCCGGGGTCGACGAGGCCGCCACCGCCCGGTACTGCGCGGAGATCCACCAGCCGGTGCTCGACGAGCTGGCTCGGCGCGGCACGCCCTTCACCGGCATCCTCTACGCGGGGCTGATGCTCACCGCCGACGGCCCCCGGGTGCTCGAGTTCAACGCCCGCTTCGGCGATCCCGAGACCGAGGCGATCCTCCCCCGGCTGCGTACCGACGTGCTCACGCTGTTGGAGGCGACCGCGCGCCCGGACGGGCTCGCGCAGCTGACGATCGAGGATCTGGAGTGGGATCCGCGGACCGCGGTGACGGTGGTGCTCGCGGCGGCCGGCTACCCCCAGGATCCCCGTCCGGGCGACGCCATCGACGGTCTGGAAGCGGTCGCGGACGGGGTCGAGGTGACCCACGCGGGGACCGCCCGGTCGCCCGCCGGTGCGATCGTCACCGCCGGCGGGCGTGTGCTGAGCGTCACCGCGCTCGGTGAAAATGCCAACGCCGCTCGCGCCGGCGTCTACGCGGCCGCCCGCGCCATCACATTCGCCGGGCGCCAGATGCGCTCGGACATCGCCCAGGAGGGACGACCATGAACGAGGAACCGGAACTCATCCCGATCGGCGAGCCCGACGAGGTCGGTGTCCCCGCGGTCGTCCCGCTCCCCGATCCCGCGCCTGATTCGGAGTCTCAGGCGATGGCCGAGACCGCCGCCGACATCGAGCAGATCACCACCGACAGCCCGCGTGTGGCGATCGTCGTCTCCGACCACGCCGACCTGGTGATCCTCGAGCCCTGTGAGACCGAGCTCGAGCGCCGCCACGTCTCCTGGGAGGTGCGCGTGATCTCCGCCGACGAGGCCCCGGACGCGGTCGCCGACTACACCGACAACGCGCGGATGCGCGGGATCCGCGTGATCATCGCCGGCGCGGGACCCGCCGCCCGGCTACCGACCATGATCACCACGCACACCGACCTGCCGGTGATCGGGGTGCCGCTGTCCAGCCAGGGCGCCGAAGCGGGTCTCGATGCGCTGCTGGAGCAGAGTCCGGCGCCCGCGGGCGAGCCGGTCGCGTGGCTGGCGATCGACGACGCGCTCAACGCCGCGGTGCTCGCGGCGCGGATCCTCGCCGCCTGACAGACGCCGCTGGGGTCAGGCGGCGGGGCGCGCGTCGGCGCTGCCGGCGTGCGTGAGGTCCTGGATGTACTGGGCGAAGACGGCGACATCGCCGCGGCGAGCGCGGGGCGTGGTCGTGGGGGTGAGGGTGGAGGTGGAGTCCGCTGTGTTCATCACGTCGATCCTTCGAAAGCGTCTTTGTACGATGTCCGTCGTACCTTAGCGCATAGTTCGACAAATCTCGTACAACGCTGGAGACCGTCATATAGTCATCCGGGCAATGTCGATTCACGTCACCGACGCGATCGCTCACCCCCGGTGTGAGGACCTTGAACTCGGGGCAGTGCTCCACGCGCTATCGGATCCCGTCCGTCTGCGGATCGTCGCCGAACTCGCTGAGGGCGAAGGCGAGTGCACCTGCGGGAGCTTCGAGCTCCCGGTCACGAAGTCCACCTGCACCCACCATTTCAAGGTGCTCCGTGAGGCCGGTGTGATCAAGCAGCGACAGCAGGGAACGACGCGGCTGAACCGACTGCGCCGGATCGACCTCGAGACCCGCTTCCCCGGGCTTCTGGAGACGATTCTGAGCGCTGCCGAAGCGGCACCGTCGCCCGTCGTCGCTGAGCCGGTTACCTCGCAGGTCGCTTAGCCTTCCACGCGTGATCGCGCGCTACACCCGTCGTGAGCTCGGTGAGGCGTGGTCTGACCACGCGCGCTTTGAGGCGCTGCGCCGCGTCGAGGTCGCCGCCTGTGAGGAGATGGACGGCCCGAGCACGGCGGACCTCGAGTCGATCCGCGCCGCCACGTTCACCGTCGAGGCGATCGACGAGCGCGAGCGGGTCACCGATCACGACACCGCCGCCTTCGTCGACGTGCTCAGCGCCTCCGCGGGATCCGCGGGCCGCTGGATCCACTTCGGCCTCACCTCCTCAGACGTGCTGGACACGGGGCTCGCACTGCAGCTGCGGGACGTCGCGGCGCTGCTGTTGCCCGACGCGCAGCGCCTCGTGGCGGCGCTCAGCGCCCGCGCCCGGGAGCACGTCGACACCCTGTGCGTCGGGCGGACCCACGGCATCCACGCCGAGCCGACGACGTTCGGGATCAAGCTCGCCGGCTTCGCCTTCGAGGCCGAGCGCAACCGGGCGCGTCTGGAGCGGGCGTTCGCCCAGGCCTCGGTCGGCGCGGTGAGCGGCGCCGTCGGCACGTACTCCGCGACCTCCCCGGACTTCGAGGCCCGGGTGCTCGAGCGGCTGGGACTCGACCGCGAGCCGGTCTCCACCCAGGTCGTCGCCCGCGACCGCCACGCCGAGCTGCTGTCGGCGATCGCGCTCGCCGGAGCGGGCCTGGAACGTCTGGCCACCGAGATCCGCCACCTCGCGCGCACCGAGCTCTCCGAGGTCCGCGAGCCGTTCGGAGCCGGGCAGAAGGGCTCGAGCGCCATGCCCCACAAGCGCAACCCGATCAAGTCCGAGCAGATCTCGGGGCTCGCGCGCCTGCTGCGCGGCTACGCCTCCGCGGGGCTGGAGGACGTCGCGCTCTGGCACGAGCGTGACATCTCCCACTCCTCGGTCGAGCGGATCGCCCTGCCGGACGCGACCACGCTGCTCGATCACATGCAGCGCCGGATGATCGCGCTCGTGGAGGGGATGGTCGTCGACCCGACGCGCATGCTCGAGAACCTCGAGCTCACCCACGGCGCGCTCTTCTCCCAGCGGGTGCTCCTGGCCCTGGTCGGCGGCGGCCTGTCGCGCGACGACGCCTACCGCGTCGTCCAGCGCCTCGCCCAGCGGGCGCTCGACGACCGCATCGCGCTACGGGAGCTGCTCGGCGCCGAGGCGGCGGAGATCGCGACCCGGGGACTGGGTAGCGAGGCGGCGGCGATCGAGATGCGGGGACTGGATCTCGACGCGATCTTCGACTACGCGCCGTTCGTCGCCCACGCCCATGAGATCGTGGGCCGGCTGGCCGCGATCTCCCCGGCCTGAGAGGGTGTCGCAAAACGCCCCGGGCCGTACACGCCTCACCGACGGTTCGCCCGGCGTGACCGACAGGTCTGCGTGGGCCTGACCGTCGGCTTCTCCCGGCTTGACTGACGGGTCTCCGCAGGCCCGACCGTGACTTCTCGCGGGCTGGTCCCCGGTATCGTCGGCGGCCGTGCTGTACCGCGGCTTCGCCACCCAGGGGGAGATCGACGCCCAGTACGACGTCGCCGCCGCGGCACACGATCTCGAGGGGTCGATGGCCCGGGCCGGGGCGCTCTCCGCGCAGGCGCTCACCCGCCCCGGCTGGCAGCTGGATCTCGCCTACGGCCCGACCCGGGCCGAGCGGTTGCACATCCTGCCCGCGGCCGGTTCGGCGCCGCGGCCGGTGTTCGTCTTCATCCATGGCGGCTACTGGCGCGCCTACGCCGCCCGGGACTTCGCGCTCACCGCGCTCGGCCCGCTGGCGCACGGCATCGACGTCGTCCTCGTCGACTACGCGCTCGCGCCCGCGGTCACCATCGGCGAGATCACTCGCGAGTGCCGGGCCGCGGTCGCCTGGGTGCACGGCCACGCTGCGCGGTGGGGCGGGGACCCATCCCGGATCCTCGTCGGCGGTCACTCGGCCGGCGGCCATCTCACCGCGCGGGTGCTCGCGACCGATTGGGTCGGGGAGTACGGACTCCCGGCCGACGTGGTCGCGGGCGGGGTCCCTCTGAGCGGCGTCTTCGATCTGCGCCCGCTGCCGTACTCCTACCTGGCGGCGGCGCTGCAGCTCGACCGCCGCACGATCGAGACCGAGAGCCCGCTGCTCGCCCCGATCCCGCCCGGCCCACCGCGGGTCGTCGCCTGGGGCGGCGGCGAGACCCCCGAGTTCGTCCGCCAGTCCCAGGCCTACGTCGAGCACTGTCGCGCCGCCGGTATCTCCGTGGACCCGCTTGCGCTCGCCACCGATGACCACTTCGAGGCCGTGCTCGAGCTCGCCGATCCCGACAGCGCCCTCACCGCCGCCGTCGTGTCGCTGGCGGGTGCCTGAGCGGACGGTCGGGGTCAGGCGGTCGGGGGAGA
>CAZZWJ010000202.1:0-5779 GCA_964657875.1 uncultured Solirubrobacteraceae bacterium | reverse complement strand
CGTGGTGATCGGCATCCGGAACTTGCCCTGGGAGTCGGTCTTCGCCTTGGCGAAGGCGGTCAGCATTTCGGCGGTCCACCGCCGACCCGTCCGGCGGTCCCGCGTCGACCGTCCGCGGGGCCCTGGAATTGCGCCCCGGCCGTCGCTATGGTCCGGCGCCACGATGGCTGCGCTGTCTGAGTCCGAGCCGACGCTGATCGCCTGTCCCGACCGGTCGTGGTACACCGACCCGGCGGTGCTCGACGCCGAGCGCACGGCGATCTTCGCCCGCCGCTGGGTGCTCGTGGGACGGGGGTCCGAGCTCCCGGACCCCGGCGACTACGTGACCGTCGAGGTCGCGGGGGAGAGCGTCATCGTGGTCCGCCAGGACGACGGCGCGGTGCACGCGATGCTCAACGTGTGCCGCCACCGCGGCGCGCGGATCCTGCTCGACGCCCAGGGCAGCTGTGCCCGGACGATCCGCTGTCCCTACCACTCGTGGTCCTACGGTCTGGACGGCGCGCTGCTCGGGGCGCCGAACCTCCGGGAGGCGGTCGGCCCCGCCCAGGCGCGCCTCGCCCTGCAGCCGGTGGCGGTGCACGAGGCCCACGGCGGTCTGTGGGTGAACCTCGACGCCGACCCCGAGTCCTTCGACGCCGACATCGGCGTCCAGTTGCGCGATCGGCTCGGCAGCGACGCCGCGCTCGGCGGCTGGGAGCTCGAGCGGCTGATCACCGGGCGCCAGATCCGCTACGAGGTCGCCGCCAACTGGAAGCTGATCGTCGAGAACTTCATGGAGTGCTACCACTGCGCCTCGATCCATCCCGAGCTCGTCTCGGTCGTCCCCGAGTTCCGCGCCGGCGTCGCCTCCCAGGCGCAGCCGATCGGCCACGGCTCGTCGCTGAGCGCCGCGGCCGACGGGTTCACCGTCGACGGGCGCGCCGGCCTGGCGACGCTGCCGCGCCTGGACGATCCCCAGCGCCGCGCCTACTTCGCGATCACGCTGCTGCCCAACGCGTTTTTGAACCTGTTCGACGACCACGTCGTCGTGCACCGCTTCACGCCGTTGGCCGTCGACCGCACCGAGGTCGTCTGCGACTGGCTGTTCGCACCGGAGGCGCTCGCCGCCCAGCCGGACATCGATCCCACGGTCGAGCTGTTCGACCGCGTCAACCTCCAGGACTTCGAGGCGTGTGAGCGCTGTCAGCTGGGGGCGACGAGCCGCGTGTACGCCCACGACAACGTGCTCGTCCCCGCCGAGCACCATCTCCAGCGGCTGCACGAGCTGGTCGGCGCGGCGCTCGCCGCCGGCTGACCTCGCCCTGAGACCTCATCGGTGCGGCGCGGTCGGTACGGCGCGCGTCGCGGGCGCGCCGAGCCCGTCAGTCGGCCGCGACCGCCGTTGGGGTGTGGCGGTAGAAGTCCGCCGTGGCGGGCGCCAGCGGCGTCGCCCCCCGGATGAGGTCGGCCGCCTTCTCGGCGAGCATCGCCACCGGGGCGTAGATGTTGGCGTTGGTGACGTAGGGCATCGAGGAGGCGTCGACGACGCGCAGCCCCGACACTCCGTGGACGCGCATCGTGTCGGGATCGATGACGGCGTCCGCGTCGGTCCCCATCCGGCACGTGCACGACGGGTGCAGGGCCGTCTCGCCGTCCCGGGCGACCCAGTCGAGGATCTCGGCGTCGGTCTGGACCCCGGGGCCGGGGGAGATCTCGCCGTCGTTGTAGGGGTCGAATGCCTGCTGGGTGAGGATCGCCCGTGCGCATCGGACCGCCTCGACCCATTCCCGGCGGTCCGACTGCGTCGACAGGTAGTTGAAGCGCAGCGCCGGGTGCCGGCGCGGATCCGCGGACGTGATCTTCACCGAGCCACGGGCGTCGGAGTACATCGGCCCGACGTGGACCTGGTAGCCGTGTCCCTGCGGCGCGGTCCCGTCATAGCGGACCGCGACCGGCAGGAAGTGGAACATCAGGTTGGGGTAGGTGACCTCGTCGTTTGAGCGGATGAAGCCGCCGGACTCGAAGTGGTTGGTGGCGCCGGGGCCGCTGCGAAACGCGAGCCACTGCAGGCCCACGCTCGGCCGGTTGCGCAGCTTCATCGCCGGGGCGACGGAGACCGGCAGCTTGGAGGCGTACTGGATGTAGACCTCGAGGTGGTCCTGGAGGTTCTCCCCGACCCCGGGGAGATCGTGGACGGGCGCCACGCCGACGGCCTCGAGCTCCCGCGCGTTGCCGATCCCCGACAGCTGCAGCAGCTGCGGGGAGTTGATCGCGCCGCCGCTGAGGATCACCTCGCCGGCGTGGATCGCCGACGTCGCCCCCCGCCGGTCGGCGACCTGCACGCCGACGGCGCGCTCCCCGTCGAGCAGCACCTTGGTCACGAACGTGCGGGTCCGCACCTCGAGGTTGGGTCGCGACATCACCGGGTGCAGGAACGCCCGCGCCGCGCTCATCCGCCGCCCGCGGAACAGCGTGCGGTCAAACGCGGCGAACCCCTCCTGGCGGTAGCCGTTGACGTCCTCGGTGAGCGGATGGCCGGCCTGGCGCACCGCCTTGAAGAACGCCTGGCACAGCGGGTTGTTCGCCGGCCCGCGCTCGAGCAGCTGCGGTCCGTCGCTGCCGCGCCACTCGTCGGCGCCGGCGAGGCAGGTCTCGAGCTTCTTGAAGTACGGCAGGCAGTGCGCGTAGTCCCAGCGCTCCATCCCCGCGTCGGCGCCCCAGCGCTCGTAGTCCATCGGGTTGCCGCGCTGAAAGATCATCCCGTTGATCGAGCTCGAGCCGCCGAGCACCTTGCCGCGTGCGTGGTAGACGCGCCGGTCATGCATGAACGGCTCGGGCTCGGACTCGTACTTCCAGTCATAGAAGCGGTTGCCGATCGGGAACGACAGCGCGGCGGGCATGTGGATGTAGAGGTCCCACAGCGAGTCCGGGCGGCCCGCCTCCAGCACCAGCACCCGGGTCCCGGGGTCCTCGCTGAGCCGGGCGGCGAGGATGCAGCCGGCGGACCCGCCACCGACGATGATCACGTCGTAGCTCATCCGGGCAACGTACCACCGCACCGTCGCCGCCGCGAGCCCTCCGTCGACCAGTCGCATGGCAGATTGACACCTCTGAGCGACCTCTGATATATCACCCGTATGGCCACCCACCAGTCCCCTCAGCGCGTGGTGATCATCGGGGCCGGGATCGTCGGCTCGAGCCTCGCCCACCACCTCACCCGGCTCGGCGTCGGTGACGTGACGATCCTCGACAAGGGGACGACGCCCCGCCCCGGCGGCTCGACCGGCCACGCCTCGAACTTCATCTTCCCCGTCGATCACACGAAGGTGCTCACCGCCCTGATCGGCGACAGCCTGCGCCAGTACGAGGACCTCGGCGTGCTCACGCGCTCGGGGGGGATCGAGGTCGCTCGCGGCGAGGCCCGGATGCAGGAGCTGCACCGGCGGATGAGCTCAGGCGCCGCGTGGGGGGTGGAGCCGCTGTCGATGATCACCCCCGCGGAGATCCGGCGGCTGGTCCCGTTCATCGACGAGTCCGACCTGATCGGCGGCTTCTACTCGCCCGGGGCCGCCGTCGTGGATTCCGTGGCGGCGGCGACGATCATGCGCGAGCGGGCGCTCGCCGCCGGCGCGCGGATGCTCGACGAGACCGAGGTGACCGGCATCACGGTGGCCGGCGGGCGGGTGCGCGCGGTGCAGACGACCCGGGGTGAGCTGCTCGCCGACCGGGTGCTGATCGCCACCGGCGCCTGGTCGCCGCTGCTCGCCGAGATGGTCGGCGCCGCGATCCCGCTCACGCCGATGATCCATCAGATGGTCGACGTGGGACCGGTGCCGCGCTTCGCCGACCCCCAGGCGCTGATCGAGTGGCCGATCGTCCGGGACATGGACTCGGGCATGTACGAGCATCAGAAGTGGGACGGGCTGCACGTCGGGTCCTATGCCCATCGCCCGATCGCGCTGGGTCCCGAGGAGATCCCGACGATCGCGCAGGCGCGTCTGTCGCCGACCGAGATGGAGTTCACCGCCGAGGATTTCGCCCCCCAGCTGGCGATCGCCCGGCGGCTCATGCCCGAGCTCCTGGGCGAGGATGCGCCGGGCGGGGCGCCGATCCGCTACGCGATCAACGGCGTGCTCTCGGTCACCTTCGACGGTCTGCCGCTGCTCGGCGAGCTGCCCGAGGTGCGAGGACTGTGGTCGGCCGCCGCGGTGTGGGTGCGGGAGGGGCCGGCGGTCGGACGGGCGCTCGCCGAGTTGCTCGTCCACGGCGAGTCGGAGATCGACATCCACGCCTGCGACATCGCCCGCGCCCATCCCAACGAGCGCACGCGGAGCCACGTCGTCGCCCGGGCCGGCGAGGGCTTCAACAAGATGTACGGGATCGTGCACCCGGGCGAGCAGTGGGCGTCTGACCGGGGTGCCCGGCTGTCGCCGTTTCACGAGCGCGAGCACGCGCTCGGTGCCGCGTTCATCGACACCTGCGGATGGGAGCGACCCAACTGGTATGAGTCAAACGCGTCGCTGCTGGACGAGTACGGCGACCGGGTGCCCCGGCGCGAGGCCGAGTGGGACGCGCGCTGGTGGTCGCCGATCATCAGCGCCGAGCACCTGGCGATGCGCGACCGCGCGGCGGTCATCGACCTCACCGCGTTCTGTGAGTTCGACGTCACCGGGCCCGGGGCACTGGACGCGGTGCAGCGGATCGCGATGCGCCAGATGGACGTCGCGGTCGGCCGGGTCGTCTACACCCCGGTGCTCACCCCCAGCGGCGGCTTCCGCGCCGACCTCACGATCATGCGTCTCGCCGACGACGTCTTCCGGGTCGTCACCGGCGCCGCCCACGGGATGGCCGACCTCAAGTGGTTCTCCGACCACATGCCCGACGACGGCTCGGCGCAGATCACCGACTGCACGAGCGCCTGGACGACGCTCGGACTGTGGGGTCCGCGGGCCCGGGACATCCTCGAGTCGCTCACCCGCGACGACGTCTCGGATGCGGGCCTCGCGTTCGGTCGCTGCGCCTGGATCGAGGTGGGGACGATGCGGGTGCTCGCGTCGCGCATCTCCTACGTCGGCGATCTGGGCTGGGAGCTCTACGTGCCGATCGAGCAGGGCGCGCGGCTGTGGGACCTCCTGTTCGAGGCCGGCGCGCCGCACGGCGTGATCCCCGCCGGGATCGGCGTCTACGGCACGACCGGGCGGCTGGAGAAGTGCTACCGCGCCTACGGGGCCGAGCTCGAGCCCGACTACGACGTGGTCGAGGCCGGGATGGCCTGGGGCACGGTGAAGCGCGAGGAGTTCATCGGCAAGGCGGCGCACGTCGCCCAGCGCGAGTCCGAGCCCGCCGCGGTGATGTGCGCCCTCACCGTCTCAGACCACACGTCGCGCGACGGCGTCAAGCGCTACATGCTCGGCCGCGAGCCGATCCTCACCCGTGACGGCGCCCCGCTCACCGACGCCCGCGGCCGGCGCTCCTACGTGACCAGCGCGGGCTCGGGACCCTCACTCGGGGCTCACATCCTGATGGGCTACCTCCCGCCCGAGCAGGCGGTGATCGACACCGAGCTGTCGGTGCTCTATCTCGGCGAGCGCTATCCGGTGACCGTCAGGAGCGTCGACTCGACGCCGCTGCTGGATCCCGACAACGCGCTCATCCGCCGCTGACGTCAGCCCGTCGGCCTGCGCAGCAGCACGGCGTAGTCGTTGACGGAGTAGAAGAACTCCCCTGCCCCGGCCTGCCGTTCCATGTCGCAGAAGCGGTGCACGAGCCGGCGGGTGAGCGCCAGGTCGGTCGCGGAGAA
>CAZZWJ010000201.1:0-5822 GCA_964657875.1 uncultured Solirubrobacteraceae bacterium | reverse complement strand
GGAGGCTGCCTGGCGCAACCGGGCGCTGCCCGTCCCGTCGCGCGCCAACCCGGAGCCCACCGTCCCGCCCGGCCGCTCGCAGCGCGCAGCGCGCGTCACGCGACCGTCAGCGCGCGCCAAGCGCCGAGCGTCCCGCGACAGTCAGCGCGCGCTGAGCGTCCGGCGACCCAGCCCCACGCCCAGCGACGCATAGGAGCGAAACAGGTGCTCCTGGGCCTCGCCGAGCACCGCGTCCAGGGCGGCGGCGAAGCGCCGGATCTCGGCCTCGGCGATCACCAGCGGCGGCAGGGCCTTGATCACGTTCATGTGGTGACCGGCGACCTGGGTGAGGATGTGGTGCTCGTGAAACAGCGGCACGGTCACCATCTGGGCGAACATCCCGGGCTGGCGGCGCTCGATCGTCTCCCACAGCGCCCGCGCCGCCCGCCCCGAGGGCGGGCCGAGCTCGATCCCCCACATCAGTCCCAGGCCCCGCACCTCGCGCACGATGTCGTATTTGTCGACGAGCGGACGGGTCAGCGACATGAGCAGCTCGCCGCTGCGCCGGGCCCGCGCGACGAGCTGCTCGCGCTCGATCACGGTGAGCGTCGCCAGGGCCGCCGCGGCGGAGAAGTCGTTGTTGCCGAACGTCGAGCCGTGGACGACGGAGTTCTCCATCGAGTCGAACGTCGCCTCGAACACGGCGCGCGAGCACAGCGTCGCGCCGATCGGGACGAAGCCGCCCGACAGCGCCTTGGACAGGGTCACGATGTCCGGTCTCACGTCGGGCCAGTGCTCCAGGCAGAGGAACTCGCCGGTGCGCCCGAGACCGGTCTGCACCTCGTCGACGATGAGCAGCGCCCCCGCCTCCCGGCACAGTGCGCCCGCGGCCGCGAGGTAGCCGTCGGGCGCCACGAACACGCCCTTGCCCTGGATCGGCTCGACGATGAAGGCGGCGACGTCGCCGCGGGCGAGCTCGGCGGCGAGTGCGTCGAGGTCGCCGAAGCCGACGGCCGCGAAGCCGGGCAGCAGCTCCCCGAAGCGCTCGCGGAACTCCGCGTTGCCGTTCGCCGACAGCGAGCCGAGCGTGAGGCCGTGAAAGCCGCGCTCGCAGTGGATCACGCGGCTGCGACCGGTGGCCGCCCGCGCGAGCTTGAGCGCGGTCTCGACCGCCTCGGTGCCACTGGAGCAGAGCACCGCGGCGTCGATCGGATCCGGTGCCCGTCCGACGAGCTCCTCGGCGAGCACTCCGGCAAGCGTCGTCACCCCGATCTGGGGCAGGTTCGCGGGCTCCGCAGCCATGACGCTGATCAGCTGATCTCGCACGTAGGGGTGGTTGCGCCCCAGCGAGAACACCCCATATCCGGCGTACAGGTCAAGATACGGCGTTCCCGTGGCGTCGATCAGGAACTCCCCCCGCCCATGCACCCACTCACGATCAAACCCCAGCGTCGTCACGACCCGGCCGAGCTGGCGGTTGAGGAACCGCTGGTTGAGCGCCATCGCCTCGCCCGCGCGCTGCGCGATGAGGTCTCCGAGATCTGGGCGCTCCCAAGCGGACATGCTCACATCCTGACGGGTCGGCGCCCCGGCGGGCCGCTCGCGACCCGCCTCGCCGCCGGCGGGCGGTTGAGCGCACAACGTGTTTGAATGATGGTAGGAGACGTTTTGCAGACATGAGCGGCGCACTAGAGGACATCGAGCCGACCTGCGGGGGGGCCAATCAAGGCGAACTGACCGCGGGGACGGTCGGTTCCGGCGCGGTCGACGAGGCGCTGGCCCGCGGCCGCGACTGGCTGCGCGGCGACCAGACCGAGGCCGGCTGGTGGAAGGGCGAGCTTGAGACGAACGTGACGATGGACGCCGAGGACATGCTCCTGCGGGAGTTCCTGGGCATCCGCGACGCCGGCGTGACCGCCCGCCAGGCCGCGTGGATCCGCTCTCAGCAGCGCGCCGACGGAACCTGGGCGAACTTCGCGGGTGGGCCTGGCGACCTGTCGACGACGATCGAGGCCTACGTGGCGCTCCGACTCGCGGGCGACACTCCCGACGCCGGACACATGCGCCTCGCCGCCGAGTTCGTCCGCGGCGCCGGCGGCCTGCAGAAGGCCCGGGTGTTCACGCGCATCTGGATGGCGCTCTTCGGGCTGTGGAGCTGGGATCAGCTGCCGGCGCTCGCGCCCGAGCAGATGCTGCTCCCCCACTGGCTTCCGCTCAACGTCTATGACTTCGCCTGCTGGGCCCGCCAGACCGTCGTCGCACTCGGGGTCGTCCGCGCCACGGCACCCTCGCGGCCGATCGGCTTCCGGATCGACGAGCTGGCCGGCTCGGCGCCGTTTGAGCCCCCGCGGGCGACGAGCTGGCGCGGCCGGATCGCCGTCGCGCTGGACGCCGTCGGACGGCGCTACCTGCGTGATCCGCTGGACCCGCTGCGCCGCTATGCCCTGAGACGCGTGGAGCGCTGGATCGTCGACCGCCAGGAGGCCGACGGCGGCTGGGGCGGCATCCAGCCCCCGTGGGTGTACTCGCTGATCGCGCTCGACCTGCTCGGCTACCCGCTCGACCATCCGGTGATGGCGCGCGGGATCGCGGGGCTTGAGACGTTCACCGTCGAGGAGGACGGCATGCGCCGTCTCGAGGCCTGCCAGTCGCCGGTGTGGGACACCTGCCTGGCGCTGATCGCGCTGCACGACGCGGGCGTCCCCGACGACGACCCGGCGATCATCCGAGCCGCCGACTGGCTGCTGGACGAGCAGATCCTCGCCCGCGGCGACTGGGCCGTCCGCCGCCCCGACCTCGCGCCCGGCGGCTGGGCGTTCGAGTTCGCCA
This sequence comes from uncultured Solirubrobacteraceae bacterium, assembly GCA_964657875.1. GTDB lineage: Bacteria > Actinomycetota > Thermoleophilia > Solirubrobacterales > Solirubrobacteraceae > Palsa-465. The sequence goes on along the minus strand of CAZZWJ010000201.1, from coordinate 3,014 downwards.
ACGGCAACTACCCCGACGTCGACGACACCGCCGAGGTGATCATCGCGCTCAACGCCGTCGACCATCCCGACCCCGAGCACGTCGAGACCGCGCTGAACCGCGGGGTCGCCTGGCTTGAAGGGATGCAGAGCTCCGACGGCGGCTGGGCCGCCTTCGACGTCGACAACACGCGCGGGCTCGTCCGCGACCTGCCGTTCTGCGACTTCGGCGAGGTGATCGACCCGCCGAGCGCCGACGTCACCGCTCACGTCGTGGAGATGTACGCGATCCTCGGCCGAGCCGGGGAGCGGGCGCCCCAGCGCGGCCTGCAGTGGCTGCTGGACCACCAGGAGCCCGGCGGCTCGTGGTTCGGGCGCTGGGGGGCCAACCACCTCTACGGGACCGGCGCCGTCGTCCCCGCCCTCGTCGCCGCCGGGATCCCCACCTCCCATCCGGCGATCCGTCGCGCGGTGGCCTTCGTCGAGTCGGTGCAGAACTCCGACGGGGGCTGGGGCGAGGACATGCGCTCCTACGAGGACGACGCGTGGATCGGCCGCGGCACCTCGACCCCGTCGCAGACCGCCTGGGCGCTGCTCGCCCTGCACGCTGCCGGCGAGCGCTCCCGGGCGCTGGCGCTCGGCGCCGGGTGGCTGACCGAGACCCAGCGTGAGGACGGCACCTGGGAGGAGAATGCCCACACCGGCACCGGCTTCCCCGGCGCCTTCTACATCAAGTACCACCTCTACCGCCAGATCTTCCCCGTGATGGCGCTCGGTCGGTGCACCACGCCATGACGAGCGCCCCCCAGTCGCTCACCGCGGCCGATCTACCGGGGGCCGAGACGCTGCTGGGCCAGGCTCAGACCGAGAACTTCACCGTCGCCAACCGCCTGCTCGGGGAGGCGACCCGCCGGCACCTGATGGCGATCTACGGCTACTGCCGGCTCGTCGACGACGTCGGTGACTAGGTGGCCGGCGACCGGTGGGGGCTGCTCGACGTCGTCGAGGGCGAACTCGACGTGATCTTCGCCGGGGGGGCGCCGACGCATCCGGTGATGATCGAGCTCGCCCCGACGGTCGCCGCCTGTGGGCTCACCATCGGGCCCTTCCGGCGACTGATCGAGGCCAACCGCCGGGATCAGACGGTCACCCGGTATGAGACCTTCGACCAGCTGCTCGACTACTGCCGACTGTCGGCGACCCCCGTCGGCGAGCTCGTCCTCGGGGTCTTCGGGGTCGCGACGCCGGCCCGGATCGCGCAGTCAGACCGCGTGTGCGCCGGTCTGCAGATCGCCGAGCATCTGCAGGACATCGCCGAGGACCACGACCGCGGCCGGGTCTACCTGCCCGCTGAGGATCTCCTTCGCTTCGGCTGCGATGATGAGGATCTGTCTCAGACGCCCAACGGTCCCCTCCGCGCGCTCATCGCCTTCGAGGCGCAGCGCGCCCGTCGGCTGCTCGCCAGTGGCGCGCCGCTCGCGCGCAGCCTGCGGCTGCGGCCACGGCTGGCGATCGCCGGGTTCGTGGCCGGCGGCCGGGCGGCGCTGGACGGCCTGCCCGGCGGGGGTCGTGACGGCGGGATGGCCACGGCCCGGCCCCGCGGGCGGGCGTTCGCCCCGGCGTTCGTGCGCTCGGTGTGCGGGCGATGATCGCGCCCGCGATCGAGATCGACCGCTGCTGCCGGCGCTGTGAGGAGATCACGCGCGCCGAGGCCGCCAACTTCTACTACGGCATCCGTCTGCTGCCCCGCGACAAGCGCTGGGCGATGAGCGCGGTCTACGCGTTCGCGCGGCGCGTCGACGACATCGGCGATGACGGCACCCTGACAAGCGCCGAGCAGCTCGCGGCGCTCGCCCTCGAGCGCGCGATGCTCGCCTCGCTCGCCGACGGGGGTTCGGTCCCCGTGGGGGATCCGGTCGCGATCGCGCTCGGGTGGGCGTGCGCCACCTATGCGCTGCCGATCGATGCGCTGGAGTTCCTCGTCGAGGGGGTCGAGTTCGACGTACAGGGGATCACGTATGAGACGTTCGGCGACCTCGTCGCCTACTGCCGGCGGGTCGCCGGCGCGGTCGGACGGCTGTGCGTGGCGATCTTCTGCGACGGCCGCGTGACCCCCGAGATGGACGCACTCGCCGACGATCTGGGGATCGCGATGCAGCTCACCAACATCGTCCGCGACGTCCGTGAGGATCAGGAGATGGGGCGCGTCTACCTGCCCAGCGAGGACCTCGCCCGCTTCGGCTGCCCCGAGCTGGACGAGGGACCCGCCAGCGCGGACCTGATCCGCTTTCAGGCGGCCCGCGCCGCCGAATGGTTCGATCGCGGAATGGGGCTCACCGCGCACCTCGACGGCCGCAGCACCGCGTGTGTGCTGGCGATGACCGGCATCTACCGCACGATCCTGCAGCGGATCATCGAGGACCCCGCCCAGGTGCTGCGCACGCGCGTGTCCCTGAAGACCTGGGAGAAGGCGTGGGTCGCGGCGCGCAGCCTCGCCGCCGGTGCCCCGCGGCGCCGGACCGAGGCCGCGCGGTGAGCGCCCTGACCAGCGAGACGACCGATGGCCGACGGGTGATCGTGGTCGGCGGCGGCCTGGCCGGTGTCACCGCGGCGCTCGACGCCGCCGCGGCCGGCGCGGCGGTGACGCTGCTCGAGTCCCGCGGCCGGCTCGGCGGCCGGGTCTACTCATTCGAGCGCGACGGCTTGTCGGCCGACAACGGCCAGCACGTGTTCCTGCGCTGCTGCACCGCCTACCGCGCGTTCGTGGAACGGGTCGGCGCCGGTGGGCTCGTCACGCTCCAGGACCGTCTGGACATCACCGTGCTCGCGCCCGGCGGGCGCCGCGGGCGGCTGTGGCGGTCGGGTCTGCCGGCGCCGCTGCACCTCGCGGCGGCGTTCGTCCGCTACCCGTTTCTCACCGCGCGCGGGCGGCTCTCGGCGGCGCTGGCGATGCGGGCGCTCGGGGCCGTCGACGTCGAGGACCCCGCCAACGATGCCCGGACGTTCGGCGACTGGCTGCGCGCCCACCGCCAGGAC
>CAZZWJ010000200.1:2018-5838 GCA_964657875.1 uncultured Solirubrobacteraceae bacterium | reverse complement strand
TCTTGCCGCCGGACTTGATCGTGCCCGCCCACGCGTCGGCGCCGCGCATGAAGCTCACGGGCCCCGAAGCGGTCCCGCCCTTGGACAGCGGTTCCATCGACCCGCGGATCTTGGACAGGTTGATGCCCGAGCCCGAGCCGCCGCGGAAGATCCTGCCCTCACGCGTGTTCCAGTCGAGGATCGAGTCCATCTCGTCCTCGACGGACAGGATGAAGCAGGCCGAGCACTGCGGGCTCTCCTCAAAGCCGACGTTGAACCACACCGGCGAGTTGAAGGCGGCCATCTGGTGCAGCAGGATGTGCGTGAGCTCCTGCTCGAAGACGTCCGCGTCCTCCGGGGAGGCGAAGTAGCCACGCTCCCGACCCCAGGTGGCGATCGTCCCCGAGACGCGGCCGATCATCTGGCGCACGGAATGCTCCCGCGCCGGAGAGCCGACCTGGCCGCGGAAGTACTTCTGGGCGACGATGTTGGTCGCGTTCTGAGACCACGACTTCGGAAACTCGACGTCCTTCTGTTCGAAGGAGACCTTGTCGCCATGGCCGATCCGGGCGTCCCGGACCTCCCACTCGACGCCGTCGAACGGATGGGTACCGGCCGTGGTGAAGTAACGGCGGATCGACAGGCCGTCGCCCGTATCGACGCCGTCTGAGATTTCCGTGTGCGGTGCGGTGCTCATCCCGTCTGCTCCTCTGTATTCCGCTGCCTCTGAAGGTGTCCCCACCGCCTGCGCGTCAGGTCGTGTGGGGCGGGCTATGCTGCACCACCCTCCGGACGGAAACGTGTTCGCGTCTCGCTATTTGCGGGGGTCGCGTCCGAACGCCCTATTTTACCGCGCTAGCAGCGGGATTTTCACATCGGCGACCTCCGTTGGCGGAGGTGCCGAGTCCGCTCAGCGGCCGGCGTCGGCGAGGTCCCGGTCAGCGCGCCGGTGGGCCTCGAGGAATGCGTCTCGACGGATCACGTCCAGATCCGACGGGGTGAGTGAGAGGGGGGCTCGCGGGGGTCCGGGCAGCGGCCGCGCCGCCAGCTCGGGGGCGGGATCGATGCCACGGGTCTGAAACAGCTCAAGCTCGGCCCGGGCTTCGGCGAGCTCTCCGTGCAGGCGCCGGAGGTCGGCGTCGTCGCGCTCTGAGGCCAGGCGCGCCTCTCCGAGCTCGGTCGTCGTCTCGGTGAGCCGTCGCTCGAGCTCAGCGCTCCAGACCTCCAGTTCGGCCAGGCGCGCGTCGTCCGACGGCCCGGGCTCGCCCCGCGCCTGAGCGGCACGCAGGTCCGCGGTCAGGTCACGCTCGGCGGCGAGCTCCAGCATCGCCGACTCGGCACGACCGACCGCCTCGGCGATCCGGGCCTCGGCGTCGGCCGCCAGGTATTCGCCGTGCGGATCCTCCGCCGGGAGAGCCTGAGCGCCGCGGCCCGACAGTCGCCAGAGTTCGTGCGTCGCGGCAAGCTCGGCCCGCGCCTGCGCCGCCTCCAGCAGCAGACTCGCGAACAGGCCCCACCAGTCCCCCACGGCCTGATCGGGCGACGACTCCGCGCCGGCATCCACCTCGAGCGGCACGTCGGAGCCGGCCACGACCGGGACGTCCGCGTCCGCCACGAACGTCGCGGCCACCGTCGGCGCGGGCAGTGCGATCACCAGCCCATCGTCGAACTCGAGCGAGAAGACGGTCTGGGCGGAGACGATTTCACGCGGGGCCGAGTAGGCGCTGCGCAGCGTGCCGCCGGTGTCGTCGGGGGCGGGCAGCGCCGCGAAGCGCGTCACCGTGAGCCCGTCGTCGGCGAGCAGCGTCGGTCGCCGGTCACCGGGGGCGGCGTGCGTGTCGGTGACCGCGCCGACGCGCAGCAGCCCCGTGGTCGGACCGACCGGGACCTCTTCGAAGCTGTGGATGCGGGCGACTCTCCAGGCCTGGCTCACGGCGAAGCGATTGTAGGTCCGATAATGAATGACTGCCGTCCGCCGGACCCGGCGTCGAAAGCGAGGAAAAGAGCGTCCATGAAGCTGCTTGTCACCGGCGGAGCCGGCTACGTCGGTTCGATCGTCTCACGCCAGCTCCTGGACGCCGGTCACGAGGTCGTCGTGCTCGACAACCTCGAGCGCGGCCACCGTGACGCCATCGCCCCGCAGGCCCGATTCGTGCACGCCGACCTGCGCGAGCCCGCTGAGGTCAGCGCCGCCCTCGCGGAGGGCTTTGACGGCGTCCTGCACTTCGCCGCGCTCGCGCTCGTCGCCGAATCGGTGAGCTACCCCGAGCGCTACTACCGCACGAACGTCCAGGGCACGTTGAACCTGCTGGAGGCGATGCGCGACGCGTCGGTGGGCCGGCTCGTCTTCTCCTCGACCTGCGCGGTCTACGGGCAGCCCGACGAGGTCCCGATCCGCGAGGACGCGCCGCCGCGGCCGGCCAACGCCTACGGCGCATCCAAGCTCGCCGTCGACGGGATGATCGGCGACTTCTGCGTCGCCTATGAGCTCGGTGCGGTGAGCCTGCGCTACTTCAACGTCGCGGGCGCGAGCGGTGGCGCCGGCGAGGACCACGAGCCCGAGACCCACCTGATCCCCAACATCCTGCGCACCGCCCAGGGACGCAACCCCGAGGTCGAGGTGTTCGGCACCGACTACCCGACCCCGGACGGGACTGCGATCCGCGACTACATCCACATCGAGGATCTCGCCGCCGCGCATCTGCTGGCGCTCGAGGCGACCACGCCGTCCGCTCACGAGATCTTCAACCTCGGCACCGGGAACGGCTACTCCGTGCGCGAGGTGGTCGATGCCGCCCGCGCGGTGACCGGTCTCGAGATCCCGACCGTCGAGCGGCCCCGCCGGCCCGGTGATCCGCCCCGCCTGGTCGCCGGGGCGGAGAAGATCCGCAGCCGGCTCGGCTGGGAGCCGCGCCACGATCTGAGCTCGATGGTCTCCGACGCGTGGGACTTCGCCCAGGCGCGTCCGGACGGTTATGCGACGTCAGCCGAGTAGGTCGTCGATCGCCTCCAGCGCGGCGGCGAGCACTCGCTCTGGGGGACGGTCGGCGTCGATCACCCGGACGCGCGCGGGCTCGGCGGCGGCGAGCGCCGCGTAGGCGGAGGTGATCTCGGCGAAGAAGCCGGGTCCTTCACGCTCGATCCGGTCCGGCGCGGCCTTGCGCCCAACCGAGCGCGTGCGAGCGCTCGCCGGGTCGATCGCCAGCAGCAGCGTCCGATCGGGGGAGAGCCCCCCGGTGGCAAACCGGTTCACCGCCGCCACCGCGTCGACGCCGAGTCCCCGGCCGGCGCCCTGGTAGACGAGCGATGAGTCGACGAAGCGGTCCAGCAGCACGAGCGCGCCGTCGTTGAGGAGCGGTTGCAGGCGCTCCTGCACGAGCTGGGCTCGGGCGGCGGCGTAGAGCAGCGCCTCGGCGCGGGCTCCGATCTCCAGCGCGGAATCCTTGACAAGTGTCCGGATCGCCTCGGCGGCCGGGACCCCGCCCGGCTCGCGCAGCAGCTGGGCGGCGACGCCACGGTCGCCCAGCGCCTGCAGCAGGCCGTCGGCGAGGGTCGTCTTGCCCGCCCCGTCGATGCCCTCCAGGGTGATGAGCGTGCCGGAGGACATGGTTCGGCGCGAGCCTAGGGCAGGGCTAGGATCGACGCGTGCTCGCCGAGCTAGAGCGCCACCCCCACGCGCGCACCATCCTGGGCCCGGCGCTCGCCGATCCGCCCCGGGCCTCGCACGCCTACCTCTTCCACGGTCCCGGCGGCGCGGGCAAGCGAGCGGCTGCCCGGGCGCTCGCGGCCGAGCTGCTCGTCGGGGGCGCGATCGACCCGGAGAGCACCCGCGCGCGCGTGG
>CAZZWJ010000200.1:0-2008 GCA_964657875.1 uncultured Solirubrobacteraceae bacterium | reverse complement strand
CACGGCGCGCATCCCGACCTCACCTGGGTGGTGCCGAGCGGCGCCCACGAGATGCTCGTCTCCGACATCGACGCCCCGGTGATCGCCGCCGCGGCCCGGACGCCGTTTGAGGCGCCCCGGCGCGTGTTCGTGATCGAGCGGGCGGACGAGCTCGGTGACGAGGCGGCCAACCGGATGCTCAAGACGCTCGAGGAGCCCGCCGGTTTCGTGCACATGATCCTGCTCACCGACCGCCTCGGGGAGATCCTGCCGACGATCCGCTCGCGCTGTCAGGCGGTGCGCTTCGAGGCGCCGAGCGAGCCCCAGGCGGTCGCCGCCGTGAGCGCGTCGGGCGTCGGCGCCGACGAGGCGCTCGCGTGCGTGCGGCTGTCGCTGCAGGACGCCGAGCGGGCGGCCGAGCTGGCCGGCAGCGAGGGCCGCGCCCTGCGCGCGGGAGCGGAGGCCTACGCGCGGGCGGCGCTCAGCGCGACGATGGCGAGCTCCCGCCCGTGGCTTGCGATGCTCGCGGCGGTACGCGCGCGCGGGGAGCTGGTCGCCGCCGAGCTCGGCGCGCGCCAGACGGCGGAGCTCGAGCTGCTGCCGCGTCGCGAGCGCAAGCGCGCCGAGACCGAATGGAACGACCGCATCCGGCGGATGCGCCGGCGCGCGCAGACCGGTGCCCTGGACCTCGGGCTGCAGCTCGTCTCGCTGTGGTTCGCCGACCTGGCGGCGTTGGCGCTCGAGGCCCCGGATCTGGTCCGTCACGTCGATCGGCTCGCCGAGCTGCGGGAGGACTCCCAGACGCCCGCGCCGGCGGCGATACGGCTGCGGGAGGCGACCGAGCTCGTCGAGGAGACCCGCCGGCGCTTTGAGCTCAACGTGTCCGAGGACCTCGCCTGCGAGGCGCTCGGCTATCGTCTGGAAGCGGTGCTCGCGCGATGAGCGTCGCCGAGCCGCGCGTCCGGATCCGCCGTCCGGTGCGCGAGGACCGCGACGAGTTCACCGCGCTGATGCAGCGCAGCCGTGACTTCCACAGCCCGTGGGCGACCGCCCCGACCGACGCCGAACGCTTCGCCGCCTACCTCGCCGACGCCCGCCGGGCCGACTTCGAGGCGATGCTGCTGTGCCGCACCGAGGACGACGCGATCGTCGGCTTCTTCAACCTCTCCCAGATCGTCCGCCGCCGGCTGCAGAGCGCCTACCTCGGGTACGCGGTCGGCGCCCCGTTCGCCGGACAGGGATACATGCGCGAGGGCCTCGAGCTCGTGCTGCGCGAGTGCTTCACCGCGCTTGAGCTGCACCGCGTCGAGGCGAACATCCAGCCCGGCAACGCCACCTCGCTCGCGCTCGCACGCGGAGCCGGGTTCTCCCGGGAGGGCTTCTCCCCGCGCTACCTGAAGATCGGCGGGCGCTGGCGTGACCACGAGCGCTGGGCGGTTCTCGTCGAGGACTGGCGGGCGCGGACCGGTACGCCACCCCAGTCCGATGGCCAGTTCTGAGCTCGCCTCCAGCCACGACGCCGACGCCGACGCGTTAGCGTCTGGAGCCCGTCCGATGTCGAGCCCGTCCTCCCGCCGATCCTCACCGTCCGTCGACACCGAACGCAGTTGCGCGAGCGCGGCGCTGTGATGCGCACCGGGTCGGATCGGAGGTCGCGCGATGGCGATGCGTGATCGCCCACCGTTTCGTGCCGACCACGTCGGCAGTCTGCTGCGCCCGCCGGAGCTGCTCGCCGCCCGCGCCGACCATGGCGCCGGTCGGATCGACATGGTGCAGCTGAGGGCCGTGGAGGACGCGGCGATCCGCGACGCGGTGGCACTGCAACGTGACATCGGGCTGCGCAGCGCGACCGACGGCGAGTTTCGTCGCGCCTCATGGCACATGGACTTCATCTACGAGCTCGACGGGGTGAGCCGCGCCCCGGGCGATCTGGCGGTCCAGTTTCGCAACGCCGAGGGCGAGATCGAGTTCACGCCGGCCGCGATGACGATCGACGGGACGCTCGGGGTCTCGGAGACGATCTTCGGCG
>CAZZWJ010000199.1:0-5872 GCA_964657875.1 uncultured Solirubrobacteraceae bacterium | reverse complement strand
GACGGCGTCGAAGCGCACGAGCGTGGTGAACAGCCGCCAGTCTGTCTCACACGGGGTGTCGCCGAACAGGAAGCGGCGGTCTGAGAGCCGCAGGTCGAGCTGGTCGAGCGCCTGAAACAGCGATTGCACCTCGGCGTCGTAGACGGCCTGGGTGGTCGCGAACCCCGTCTTGTAGACGGCGTTGTTCACGTGGTCATAGACGAACGCGTTGAGCGCGTCGATCGCCTCGGCGTCGGCCTCCGGGTACAGCTCCACCGGATGGGCGGCGAGCGGCGCGAACACGGTGCTCAGCATCCGCAGGATGTCGGCCGACTCGTTATTGACGATCGTGTTCTGCTCGGTGTCCCACAGCACGGGGACGCTCACCCGTCCGGGAAAGTCCGGATCGGCGGCGGCGTAGGCCTCGCTGAGGAACTGCCGGTCGTGGACGGGGTCGGTGTACTCGCCGCCGGTGAACGCCCATCCGCGCTCGTCGCGGATCGGATCCACGTAGGAGACCGAGATCACGTCCTCCAGGCCCATGAGTGCCCGGCCGATCAGGGTGCGGTGCGCCCACGGACAGGCGCGGCAGACGTACAGGTGATAGCGGCCCGCCTCGGGCGTGAACGGGGTCGAGCCGTCGGCGGTCACCCAGGAGCGAAACCGGCTGACCTGGCGGCGAAAGGATCCGTCGTCGGCGCTTTCGACGCCCAGGGAGAAGCCGGAGCTCATCGTGTCCTGGAGCGTAGTACGACCCGGATCCGCTCCGTGAACATGTACGCTCCGGCCCGGATGAGGCGTGAAGGCGGTCGTCGACGGAGTCGCGGGTGAGGAAGCTCTTCGGTCTGCCCGGATTCGGGCGACTCTCGGTCGCCTACGCGCTCAACGAGCTCGCCTGGTTCGTGGGCACGCTGTCACTGTCGGTGCTCGTCTACCGCCGCACCGGATCGGCGCTCGGCTCGGCCGCCTTCTTCCTCTGCTCCCAGGCGCTCCCGGCGCTGATCGCCCCGATCGTCGTCGGGCGCCTGGACCGCAGGTCGCCCCGCCGGCTGCTGCCCACCCTCTACGGGGTCGAGGCGGTGCTGTTCGGGGTGCTCGCCTGGCTCACCCACCGTTTCCTGCTCGGGCCGGTGCTGGTGATCGTCGTCCTCGACGGCGTCATCGCCCTCTCGGCGCGGTCGATCTCCGGCGGCGCCCGGACCGAGATCCTCAAGCCCGCGGGCCTCGTGCGCGAGGGAGGTGCGCTCACCAACGTGATGTTCTCGGTCGCCTATCTCGTCGGGCCGCTGCTCGGGGGCGCGGTCGCGGCGCTCGGGGGCACCGTCGTCGCCCTGATCGTCAACAGCGGGATCTTCGCGGTGATCGGACTGTCGCTGCTGTCGCCCACGATCCCGGCCTCGATCGTCCACGAGGGTCCCGAGCGGGGTCGGCTGCGCGCCGGGCTCGCCTACGTCCGCGCCAACGCCGCGATCGCCAACGTGCTCGGCGTCCAGGCGATCGCCTTCGCCCTGTTCTCGATCGCCACCCCGATCGAGGTCGTGCTCTGTCTCCACGTCCTGCACGCGGGCTCGGCCGGTTACGGCGGGCTGCTCGCGGCCTGGGGCGGCGGGGCGGTGCTCGGCAGCCTCGTCTTCGCGCGCTGGCGCCACAGCTCCCTACGCGTCCTGCTCGTCCCCGGGGCCGTCTGCCTGGCGGTCGGCTTCGCGACGATGTCGCTCGCCCCCGGCATCGTGGTCGCGCTCATCGGCGGCGCGGTCGCCGGCCTGGGAAACGGGGTGACCGCGACGGGCTTCGTCGTCGAACTGACCGCGATCACCCCCCAGTCATGGGTCGCGCTGGTCACGAGCCTCAACCAGTCACTCGGCGTGCTCGCCCCCGGCGTCGGCGTCGCCCTGGGCGGCGTGTTCGCGTCGCTGTTCGGCGTCCGCGCGGCGTTCGGGATCGCCGGCGCCGGCTGTCTGGTCGTCGCCGGGCTGGTCATGTGGCTGCTTGCGCCGGCGCGGATGCCGGTGCCCGAGGCCGGGGCGGATGTCGCCGACGCGGTGAGTGGCGCCACCGGCGGGGTGTCATCCGAGGAGAGCCTGATGCGACCCGAGTCCGATGCGCCGTCGCTCGCCTGAGATCCGCCCGGTTCGCCGCCCGCCAGGAGCCTTCGCGAGATGACGCCCGACGCGCCGATCCGGCCCCGCGAGGCGATCGAGGCCGTGCACATCCGCGCGCCCACGCGCGGCAACCGGCGACTCGAGCAGCTGCTCGACGCCGCGAACGCCGACCCGCAGCTGAAGGCGTGGTGGCATGTCTGCGCGGTGAACGCGACCCGCCGGCTGGGGATGAGCGATCACTCGTGGGTGCATATCCAGATCGTCCTGAACATCGGACTGCGGCTCTCGCGCCTGCTGTTTCGCCGGGGCGTCGTGCCCGGCGTCGTCGCCGATTTCGCGATGACCGACCATGACGCCGAGGTGGTGATCGCGGCTGCGTGTCTGCTGCACTGCGTCGGGATGTCGATCCACCGCGCCGATCACGAGCGCTACAGCCTGTTCCTCGCCGCCGACAAGCTCGGATCACTGCTCGGCGACGTCTACTCAGAGCCCGAGCGCTCGGTGATCGTCGCCGAGACGCTGCACGCGATCATCGGTCACCGCTCCGACGGCGCGCCGTTCACGATCGAGGCGGGCATCGTCCGCGTCGCCGACGCCCTCGACATGGCCCGGGGCCGCTCACGCGTGCCCTTCGAGGCCGGCCATCGCAACATCCATTCGCTTTCGGCCTATGCGATCGAGGACGTGAAGATCGTGTCCGGCGAGGATCGACCGGTCCGGGTCGAGATCGCGATGTCCAACAGCGCCGGCATCTTCCAGGTCGACGAGCTGCTCGCCGAGAAGCTTCGCGGCTCCGGGCTGGAGGACCACATCGAGGTCATCGCCCGCATCGAGGCCGAGACCGAGCCCCGACTGCTCGAGGTCTTCAAGATCTAGTCGGCGGGAGATCTGACGGCGCCTCGTCGAGACGCCCACCGACGGGGGACCGACAGGCCCCTGACTACCAGCCGCCGCGCCAGTCGGCGGACGCGGTGCGCGCCTGCTCGGCGTCGTAGCGGGCGTGCTTGCGCTTGTCCAGCCACCACTGCAGAACCGAGAACGTGATGATCACGACCGGCACGAACGCGATCGCCATGAACATCACGTTGGTGATCGCCGGATCGGTGGTCTGACCGAACCAGCCCTGCCCGCCGTTGTCCCGGACGCCACCGGCGAACGCGGACGGCGCGAGCGTGAGCAGGAGGACCGAGAAGCTGGTGAAGGTGGCGACAAGCCGAGCGCGACGCATGGGGCTCAGATTACCGGATCACCGGACGGATCCGTGTCACGTCGCGGACGTGGGCGCCGCCCCGTCGTGCAGCGAGGCGATCGCCTTCAGCAGCGCCGGGTTGTAGGTGTCGCGGTGCGACGCCGGCTGCAGGTGATCGATCGCCGCCTCATAGACGCGATCCGCCGCCTGGGCGCCCGACGCGACGGCCAGCTCACGCTGCTTGGCGGGGGAGACGGCGGTGTCCTTGGAGGTGAGGACCATCGCCGACGGCGCGGTCACCGCGCGCAGCCACGGTCGGGAGTCGAAGCGACCGAGCTCCCGGCCGGCCTCGGCGACATCCCGGGCCTCGTGGCGGCTCAGCTCACCGAGCGTCCACGCCGCCTCGGTGCCCGCGGCCACGCCCGAGCGGCGCAGGCCCGCGCGGTAGAAGGTCCGCGGCGCGAGCCCGATCGCAAGCCCCATCACACCCATCAGCCGCCACGTGCGCACGGTCTCGGGGTCCTGGAAGTGCTGGCAGGTGGCCGTGTAGACGACACCGGCGACGAGCTCGGGGTGATCCCGGGCCATCAGCTGGGCGATCGTCCCGCCCATCGAGTAGCCGACGATGATCGCCGGACCGGTGTCCAGCGCCCGCAGCACGGCGGCCGCGTCGTCGGCGCAGTCGGTGAGCCGGAAGCGGCTGACCGAGCGCAGTCCGCGCCCGTGGCCGCGGTGGTCCAACGCGAGCACCCGGTAGCCCGCCGTCGTGAGCGCCGCGTAGGCGCCGTGCCAGTTGAGATCGGCGGACACCACCCAGCCGTGGAGCAGCAGCACGACCGGCGCCCCGGACGGTGCGGCGGGCGTGAGGTCACGCAGGAAGAACTCGCCGCGATCGGCGACGCGCACGGTGCGCGCGGAGCCCAGGTCGCATGGGGGGACGGGTTGGTGGGTCGGCCGCCGGCGCACCCGGCGAGCGTACCTACCATTACGGGATATGGCCGTCGTCATCGCCTCCGATCTCGCCAAGGACCTGTCCGGCGATCCCCTGCTGCGGGGCGTCTCGTTCAAGCTCGAGCGGCGAGACCGCATGACCCTGTCGGGCCGCAACGGGGCGGGCAAGACGACGCTGCTGCGGATGCTCGCCGGCGAGGCGTCGATCGACGGCGGCGAGCTCGTGTTCGCCAAGGGCACCAAGGTCGCCCTCCACGACCAGCGACCCCCCCGCGAGCGCGAGGTGACGCTGCGTGACTACATCGTCTCCGGAGCTCCGGAGCTCGTCGCGCTGGAGCTCGAGCTGTCGGGCCTGGAGCAGAAGATGGCCGACGGCGACTACGCCGAGGCGACGCTCAACCGCTACGCCGAGGCACAGGCGCGCCTGGAGCACGCCGGCGGCTACAACTGGCGCGACCGCGCCCTCGACACCCTGCACGGGCTCGGGTTCGCCGACGGAGCCGAGCTCGACCGCTCGCTGAGCACGTTCTCCGGCGGGGAGCTGACCCGCGCCTCCCTCGGCCGGGCGCTCGCCGGCCAGCCCGATCTGCTGCTGCTCGACGAGCCCACCAACCACCTCGACATCGAGTCGCTGGAGTGGCTGGAGGCGCACCTGATCGCCCTCGACGCCGCCGTCGTGCTCGTCGCCCACGACCGCTGGTTTCTGGAGTCGGTCGGGACCTCGGTGCTCGAGCTGGAGGCAGGACGCGGCAAGTTCTTCAACGGCACCTGGCACGCCTGGCGCAAGGAGAAGGCGGCCCGGGAACTCGCCCTCGGCCGGGCGATCGAGCGCCAGCAGGCGGAGATCGACCGCCTCGAGCACTTCGTCACCCGGTTTCGCGCGGGCACCCGCGCGCGCCAGGCCCAGGCCCGCCAGAAGAAGCTCGACAAGATCGACCGCATCAGTCACGACCCCAAGGACGGGGCGGGTCTCCGGTTCGCCTTCCAGGCACCCGCGCGGGCCGGCCGCGTCGTCTTCGAACTCGAGGACGCGTCGCTGAGGGCCGGCGACAAGCAGCTGCTGCGCGACGCCGAGCTGTGGCTGGAGCGCGGCGAGCACGTGTCGCTGGTCGGCGCCAACGGGACCGGCAAGACGACGCTGATCGAGACGCTCGCCGGCCTGCGCGAGCTGTCGGAGGGCAAGCTCCGGATCGGTCACAACGTCGAGATCGGGTTTCTGTCCCAGCATGCCGAGGAGCTGTCGGCGGGCGGTGCGCGGACGGTGCTGGAGGCCGCCCAGCGGCTCACCGGACTCAAGCCCGGCCCCACGCGGGCGCTGCTCGGACGGTTTCTGTTCAGCGGCGAGGACGCCGAGAAGTCGCTCGAGGGCCTGTCCGGGGGCGAGCGGCGGCGCCTGTCGCTGGCGATCCTCATCGGAAACGAGTCCCACCCGCCCAACCTGCTCATCCTCGACGAGCCGACCAACCATCTGGACCTCGAGAGTCGCGAGGCGCTCGAGGCGGCGCTGTCGAGCTTCCCGGGGTCACTGCTGCTCGTCTCCCATGACCGCGCGCTGCTCGACGCCGTCGGCAGCCGCACCGTCGAGCTCCACGACCAGGGGCTGCACTCCTACGTCGGCGGCTGGGCGGAGTACCTGCGGGTGCGGGCCGAG
>CAZZWJ010000198.1:0-5884 GCA_964657875.1 uncultured Solirubrobacteraceae bacterium | reverse complement strand
TACGCGGTCAACCCCGAGGCCGGCTTCTTCGGCGTCGCCCCCGGCACCGGCGCGCTCACCAACCCCAACGCGATCGACACCATCGGTCGGGACACGGTCTTCACCAACTGCGCCCGCACCGACGACGGCGACATCTGGTGGGAGGGCCTCACCGGAGAGCCGCCGGCGCACGCGATCGACTGGCACGGCGAGGACTGGACCCCGGATTCCGAGACGCCGGCCGCCCACCCCAATGCCCGCTTCACCGTCCCGGCGGCCAACTGCCCGTCGATCGCGCCCGAGTGGGAGGACCCTCGCGGTGTCCCGATCGACGCGATCATGTTCGGAGGCCGTCGCGGCTCCGTCGTGCCGCTCGTCCACGAGGCCCGGGACTGGGAGCACGGCGTCTTCATGGGCTCGATCATGTCCTCGGAGACGACCGCCGCGCAGGCCGGGGCGATCGGCAAACTGCGCTTCGATCCGATGGCGATGCTCCCGTTCTGCGGCTACAACATGGGCGACTACTTCGCCCATTGGTGCGCGGTGGCCCAGCGCGAGAACGCCCAGATGCCCAAGGTGTTCTACGTCAACTGGTTTCGCAAGGACGAGGACGGCGGCTTCATGTGGCCCGGCTACGGCGAGAACTCCCGGGTGCTCGCCTGGATCTTCGGGCGGCTCACCGGGGAGGCCGAGGCCGTGGAGACCCCGATCGGGCTGATGCCGCCGGCGGGCGAGCGCGGGATCGACGCCACCGACCTCGACGTCTCGCCGGAGACGATGGCGCGGCTGCTGGAAGTCGACGTCGACGGCTGGCTGGCCCAGCTGCCGCAGATGCGCCAGCACTACGCCGAGTTCGGCGACGCGCTGCCGGTGGCGCTGCGCGACCAGCTCACCGCCTTCGAGGAGCGCCTGCAGAGCGCCTGACGCCCTGAGGTACCCGGGACTTCGGGGGCGCGCCGCCGCGTACCCTGAAGCTCCCGTGGCGCTCGGCTTCATCCCCTCAGACGCATGCGTGATCGTCGTCCAGGCGACGATGGTGCTCGCGCCCCGCCGGCTGGGCGCCGAGGACCGACTGGGCCGGCTCGCCGCGCGGCTGCAGAGCCGCTGGTGGGCGCTCGTGCCGCTCGGCTCGATCGTCGTCGTGATCGTCGCCATCCAGGCGGCGTCGGGGGTCGCCGACGGCATCACCTGGCTGGCGCTGATCGCGGTCCCGATCCTCGCCGCGGTCGCCTTCGGGTGGGCGGTGCGCGGGGCCCGCTGGTGGCTCGGCGTGCTCATGGGGCCGCTGCTCGCCCTCGCCTGGTTGTCCCCGACGACGCTGTGGGGCGAGGCGGCGGCGACGCTGCTCACCGCGTTCTCCTGCGTCACGCTCGGCGTCCTGCTCGCCGGCGTCTGCCCCCCGAGCTGGCTGAAGGTCGGGATCGTGCTGATGGCGCTCGGCGACTCCTACCTCGTCCTCAGCGACCTGCTGCAGGCGCCCAACAACGCGCTCGTCGCCGCCTCCCCGGGCCCGGGTCTTCCGCAGCTGCAGGGCATCACCTTCGGCGACGTCCTGCTCGGCTACGGGGACGTGTTCGTCGCTGCGGTACTCGGGGGCGTGCTCGCCCGTGAGGGCCGCCTGCAGTGGCCGATGGCGCTGCTCACGCTCACGCTCGCGGGGCTGTTCGACCTGCTGTTCTTCGTGCTCGCCGAGCTGCCGGCGACCGTGCCGGTCGCGCTGGCGCTCGTCGTCGGCGAGGGCTGGCGATGGAGGCGACGGCGTCAGTGGGGCGTGTCGCCGGTGGCCGCCGGCGGGCGTGATTCCTCGGCCAGTGAGGTGATCGCCAGCGTGCCCCGCGCCGCCTCCTCGAGCACCTCGCTCGCCTCCTCGGCCGAGCGTGAGTAGAGCTCGACGAGCAGGTGCACGACGATCCGGTCCTCGTCGTGCTTGTGGAAGCGCACGTGGGTGAAGAACTCGCGGGTCCCGTGATCGCCGAAGGCGGCGTAGGAGAGTGCGTCGCCGGCCTCCGGGCCCGAGCAGGTCTCCACGTCGTCGGCGTCGACGCTCACCGTGCAGGAGGCGACCCAGGGCGTGCCGGCGATCATCCGCTCCCAGCGGTCCTCGATCGGCTCCACGCGCCCGTTGTGAAAGCCCAGATGCGGCTGGTCGTGCATGCACTCCAGGCACTGCACGACGGCCTCCTGCATCTCGTCGACGACCTCACCGCGTTCGCCGCTCTCCGGTTCGATCCGGTGGATGCCCTCGTAGTGGACCTGTACTTCGAGGTTCTGGGACCAGCAGCGGTAGCAACGAAGCCAGCTGCGGACCTCGGTGGATCCCTCCATGCCGATCCAGTGTAGAAGGGCGCCTCTGAACGGCGACCGGGCCGGCCGCGATGGGGGAGCCTATGCTCGGCGCCGTGGCCGGTCTGTCGCCCGCACCGATCGGGGTCGTGCTCGCGGGCGGCGCGGGCGCCCGGCTCGGGGGAGCCAAGGCGACCGCGATGCTCGGTGGGCGGTCACTCGCGGCCTGGGTCGCCGCCGCGTTGGGGACGGTCCTCGACGACGTCGTGATCGCCGCGCGGGCCGATAGCGCGCTGCCGGCGCTCGGGCTGGCGGTGTGGCGTGAGCCGGTGGCCGGGCCCGTGCACCCGCTGGCGGGGATCGCGTCGGCGCTTGCGCGCGGCGGCGGACGTGAGGTGCTCGTGTGCCCCGTCGACCTGCCGTTCGTGTCGGCGGCGCTGCTGCGAGCGCTCCTGCGGGCCCCGGGGAGGGTCGCGGTGGCCGACGGTCAGCCGCTGCTCGCCCGCTACGGGGCGGGGGTGGGGCCGGCGCTGGCCGCCGCCGCGGCGAGGGGACGCCCGGTCCGGGAGGTGGTGGCCGAGTTGCGCGCGACGGTCGTCCCGGTGCCGGACCCCGATCGGATGCTGTGGAACGTCAACACGGCGGCGGATCTCGCCCGGGCGGAGGCGATGCTCGGGGAGTGAGACGGGTGATCGGGGGTTCGTCGGGTTCGGTTGGTCTGGTGGGTCTGGTGGATCCGGTGGGTCCGATCGGTCTGGTGAGCCGGCGGCGCAGGCGCTCGGCGGTGAGGTCGGTGAGCCGCTCGCGGGTGAGGCGGACCGTGTCGAAGCCGAGTTCCAGATGGGTGAAGTCACGGTCGCGGTCGGACTGGAAGGTCGCCGCGTCGCCGTGCGTGCCGAAGTCGTCGAGCTCAACGATCAGACGCTGGGGGCGGTAGAGCGCGTCGACCTCGTGGCCGTTGACGGAGGCGTTGGTCTCCGGCTGGGGGAGACCATGGTGTTCCAGCCACCGCTGGAAGGCGTCCTCCAGTCCCGAGCGGGTGGGGTTTCGGGAATGGCCGAGCAGTCGCAGTGCCTCGTCGGCGCTGATGAGCCTTTTCAGACGCGCCTGATTGGTGAGACGTATGAGCTGGCGCGTCGTGAGGCGAGGGCGGACGTCGTCAAGCGCCCGGGCGACCCGAGTGGTGGGGACGGCGAGCTGGACGGTGGTGTCGCCCGGCTTGAGCGTCGTCGAGCGGTGCACGACTATCCGGGGGCGCCGGCGATCGCGCGTCACGGTGATCTCGGGCTCACGCGGCCAGTGGCGCAGATCCCAGAGCGCGAGCGCCGAATCGTGACTGAGGACGGCGGTGGGACCCCCGGCCAGGACCGCGGCCATCGCGCGGGCGACCGGCTCCACCCGGCGGTAGGCGACCGCGTAGACGCCCGCGTGGACGACGACGAGGCGCCCGGCAGCCACCCGGCTGGAGATAGTCCGAGACGCGAGGCCGGCGTCGAGCAGCTGCGCGCGAGTGACGTGACCGTGTTGCCGGTAAGCGTGCCAGGAGATCTTGGCGTCGGTATCGCCACGTTTTCCCACACCCTTCCAGAGCCTGTAGGGGAGTCGGTTTCACCCCCCTGGAGGAAATGCATCCTCGGGAGGCACGCTGTCGTCAGGCGGGCGTGGGAGAGAGATCAGGCGGCCGTGGGCGAAGCGTCGGCGGCCGTAGGGGAGAGATCAGGCGGCCGTGGGCGAAGCGTCAGAACGGGTGGTGGGAGATGTGGGCATCCACATCGCCACTTTCTCCCACACCCTCCGCGAGGCCGAGGGGGGACGAGAGGGGATGGCCCCGCACGTTCGCGCGCGCCGCACGCAGACGCCCCCCTGCCCATCCGGCCCACAGCGGGACATCGCCGCCCGGGAGCGAAGATCAGCCGAACGTGAAGTCGTAGGCGGCGACGCCCTGGGGGACCTGCACCGTGAGCGTGTCCATCTCGTCGGTCGGCAGCGACACGAGCGAGTAGAGCTTCTGACCGCGCACGGTCACCGCCGAACCGTGGACGTCGGACGGTGACTCGGCGGCGGTGAGCGGCTTGCCGTCGAGCAGCAGGTGGACGGTCCGCGGCCGGTTGCCCGCCGAGGTGAGCACGAGGTAGACGTGCTGGGCCTGGAAGGCGCCGGTGATCGTCGCGGCGTCGCCGACGGGGGTGATGGACTGCTTGCCGGCCGTCCACGTCCCTCCGAGTGAGAACTCGTTGAGCGTCGGGTGGGCGACCGCGGCGTAGGTGTGGGTGCCGGCCTTCAGGGGGGCGGCGAGCGAGGCGCGCTCGGTGTTCAGGTAGGTCTCGCTCGTCGCCAGGCCCTTGGAGGGCATGATCGCCGTGGAGGTCATCGGCGGGGGCAGGTGGCGAGCGCCGGCGTCGAACAGCAGCTCGCGGATCGCCGCCTCGTCCTGCTTGTAGTCGCCCTCGCCGAACTGGGTGTGGCGGACCTCGCCGTTGGCGTCGATCAGGTACTCGGCCGGCCAGTACTGGTTCTGGTAGGCGTTCCAGGTGCCGTAGCGGTTGTCCTGGACGACCGGGTACTTCAGACCGTCGGACGCGATCGCCTGGCGCACGTTGGAGGCCTCCTGCTCAAACGTGAACTCCGGCGTCTCGACGCCGACGATGTCCAGGCCGTAGCGGTGATAGGTCGCGTACAGCCCCTTGAGGAACGGCAGCGTGCGGATGCAGTTGATGCACGTGTAGGTCCAGAAGTCGACGAGCACGACGTGGCCGTGCATCGAGGCGAGCGTCTCGGGCCGGTCGCCCGGTGTGTTGAACCACTGCTGGTTGTCGGTGAACGCGGGCGCCGGGCCGAGCTTGGGCAGTGACGGCGTGGTGACCCCGGGGATCGCGACGCCGACCCGGGCGGCGACGGGCCTCGCGGTCGCCGAACCCGAACCCGAACCCGCTGCCGACGCCTTGGCCTGTCGCTGGGCGAAGCGCGACGCGGGGCGCACCGAGGCGAGCTGGCGCTGCACCGAATGGGAGTTCTCGATCCCGCTCGTCGGGTCGATCCACGCCGCGAGGCTGCTGCTCTTGGCCAGCGCGTTCTCGAAGTTCGTGTCGAGGTTGAAGATCATCGCCACCCCGGTGGCGAGCAGCACCACGCCGAGCGTCCGCTCCACGACGTGGCCGCGCAGCACGCGACGGGCGCGCTCGATGACCAGCCGCCCGGCGAACGCCCAGGCGAGCATCACCACCGACAGGCCGACCGCGTAGGCGACGCCGATCGCCGCGGTCTTGAGCGTGGTGCCGGTCGAGGCGCCGACCAGGATGACCGACGCGAGGATCGGTCCCGCACACGGGGCGCACACGAAGCCCAGGGCGCCGCCGACACCGAGCCCCGACACGAAGCCGTCACCCCGCGTCTTGGGGCCGAAGCGGGCCAGGCGCGACAGCGGGGCCTGCACCCGCGCGGCGACCTCGGGGATGAACATGACGACTCCGAACAGGATGAGCACCACGATCGCCACCGTGCGCGCCGTCGTCGCCCCGATCCCGACACCCTGGACGAGGGAGGCGAGGGCGACGATCGAGATCGTGAACGTGACCGCCAGCCCGAGCACGATCCCCAGCGGCCGGCGGCGCCCGCCGGCGGC
>CAZZWJ010000197.1:0-5893 GCA_964657875.1 uncultured Solirubrobacteraceae bacterium | reverse complement strand
AAGATCGGCGCGTTGGCGTCCTTGTTGATCGCGACGATGTTCTCCGAGGACTGCATGCCGACCTTGTGCTGGATCGCGCCGGAGATACCGGCCGCGAAGTACAGCTTCGGCGAGACGGTCTTGCCCGTCTGACCGATCTGGGCGGCGTAGGGGTACCAGCCGGCGTCGACGACCGCGCGGGTCGCCGCGACGGCGGTGTTGCCACCGAACGCCTTGGCGAGGTTCTCGGCGAGGTCGAAGCCCTCGGCCTTGCCGAGCCCGCGACCGCCGGCGACGAGGATGTTCGCGCCCTCGATGTCGACGTCGGCCCCGCGCTGCTCGCCGCGGGTCACCATCTTGGTCTGCTCATTCCAGGGCGAGTAATCGACGTCGACGTCGACGACCTCGGCCGCACCGCTGCCGTCCTTGGTGAGCTCGAAGGCGTTGATGCGCCCGATGATGATCCCGAGATCGCCCTGGTAGTGGGAGTCGGAGATCTTGGAGTCCTGCAGGATCGGACGCTCGGCGACGAGCTTGCCACCGCTCTCCTTGATCGCGATGACCTCCATCGTGACGCCGGCCTGACGGCGGGCGGCGAGGCCGGCGCCGATCTCGAAGCCGAGCAGACCGCCACCGAACAGGGCGTAGCCGTAGCCACCCTCCCCGATCAGCTTGTCCATCACGTCGATCACCGGCTGGGCGAGGCCCTCGGGGCCGGAGGCGCGAAACACCTTCGTCGCGCCGTATTCACCGAGCGTCGCGCACAGCTCATCGGTGAGATCGCCGCCGCCCACGACGACCGCATGGCACGCGCCACCGATCGAACTGGCCTGCCGGGCGCCCTCGGAGACGGCGCCGAGTGAGTTCTTGTTGAGCGTGCCCTCGTTGTGGAGCACATAGGTGAGTACGTCGGGCACTTAGATCAGCTTCCTCTCGTCGAGCCAGGCGACGATCTTCTCGACCGTCTCGTCAGTGTCCTCGTCTTCGATGATCTGCCCCGCGGCCTTGGCCGGCGGGTCATGGAACTCGCCGCACTGCACGCGCGATCCCGCGGCGCCGACCAGTGAGACGTCGATGCCCGCGTCGCCGGCCCCGATCGTCTCCAGCGGCTTCTTCTTGGCGCCCATGATCGCCTTCAGCGACGGGTAGCGCGGCTCGTTGATCGCGTCGCCGACGGAGATCACGGCGGGCAGGGTGACCTCGACCGTGTCGTAGCCGTATTCGGCCTGGCGCTCGCAGGTGAGCGCCTGTCCGCCGAGGTCCATCTTGATCACCTGGGTGAGCGACGGCATCTTCAGGTGGTCGGCGACGACCGCCCCGATCGTGTAGCACTCGCCGTCGTCGGACTGCTGGCCGAGCAGCACGAGGTCGGGGGACTCCTTCTCAAGCGCTTTGGAGAGCGCGTAGCCGGTGGCGGCGACGTCGGAGCCGGCGAGCGCGTCGTCGGACAGGTGGATCGAGCGGTCGGCGCCGAGAGAGACGGCCTTCTGCAGCGCGCGGGTGGCGGTGCCCGGGCCCATGGTCACGGCGATGATCTCCTCGACCTCGGCCACACCGCCCTCGCGGATCTGCATCGCCGCCTCGATCGCGTGGGTGTCGTACGGGTTCAAGTTGCGCTCACCCGACCGGTCCATCCGACCGGTTGAGGGATCGATGCGTTTCTCGACCGCAGCGTCTGGAACCTCTTTCACCAGGACGCAAATCTTCACGGGTGGCCTCCTTCGAATGTCCTTGCGCGGGGCACGTCGCCCCTGCGGTTTCGATGCATCTTCACAGGGTCTCTCTCCCGGCGATCATACCCTGTTGACTGACGAGTCAGTCAGTTAGCGGTCGGACCATCAGGCGCGTACTGACGAGCGGATGAACTCGATCGCGTCCTGGGCGGCGGCGCCGGGGGTGAACACCTCGGCGACGCCGAGGGCCTTGAGCTCGGCGACGTCGTCGGGCGGGATCGTCCCCCCCACGGTGACGATCACGTCATCCACCCCCTGAGCCGTCATCAGCTCGAGGATCCGCGGGACGAGCGTCATGTGGGCGCCCGACAGGATCGACAGTCCGACCGCGTCGGCGTCCTCCTGGATGACGGTCTCGACGATCTGCTCGGGCGTCTGGTGCAGACCTGTGTAGATGACCTCCATCCCCGCGTCGCGCAGCGCACGGGCGATGATCTTCGCACCCCGGTCGTGACCGTCGAGACCGGGCTTGGCGACAACGACGCGGATCTTTCGCGGTAACGAGGCGGTCATCAGTGGGTCCGTGGCCGCCGCAGTGTACCGAGCGCGACCCCGCCACCGGCGACGGCGGCGCCACCGGCCCCCGCGATCAGCCACAGCCGGCGGCGCAGACGATCGAGGTGCACGATCTCCCAGCCGCGCTGGACGGCGATCGCGCGCAGCTTCGCGTCGGGATTGACGACGACCGGGTGCCCGACGCACTCGAGCATCGGCAGGTCGGACTCGGAGTCCGAGTACGCGTAGCAGTCGGCGAGCGTGTACCCCTCGCGCCGGGCGAGGGCGGCGATCGCCTCCGCCTTGCCTGCGCGGTAGACGAACAGTCCGCTGGGCCGACCGGTGTAGACGCCGTCGTGCACCTCCGACAGCTCCGAGCCGATCGCGCCGTCGAAGGCGAGCACCCGGGCGAGGATCTCGGCGAGCCCCTGAGCGGCGGCGGTGACGATGTAGACGGGTCGGCCCGCATCCTGGTGATCGTGGGCGATCCCCAGCATCCGCGGGTACATCCGCGGCAGCACCCGGGCGAGCACGTCGGCGGCGAGCCGGTCGAGGTCGATCACCCGCAGGCCCGCCAGCCCGAGCGCGATCCGCTCGCGCAGCGCCAATGAGTCCGCGTCGCTGGCCCCGCGCAGGCGAAAGCGCAGGTTCGCCCAGCCGTCGCTGACGAGCTGGCGGCGACCGATCAGGCCGTTGGCCCGGGCCGCCCGCGCGAACTGAAACGCCGACGAGCCCTGCATGAGCGTCTTGTCGAGATCGAAGAACGCCGCCCCGGCACCCGCCCGGACGCCGTCCCGCGTCGGCGACCCGAGCTCAGCCGGCATGGACCGAGGTCTGAGCCCGGGTCACCCGGCGTGGACCTCCAGAATCATCGCGTCGCCCTGCCCACCACCGGAGCAGATCGCCGCACAGCCCAGTCCGCCGCCGCGGCGGCGCAGCTCGAGGATCAGGCTGCCGAGGATCCGAGCTCCCGAGGCGCCGATCGGATGACCGAGCGCGACCGCGCCGCCGTTGACGTTCACCTTGTCCTCGTCGATCTCGAGCATCCGCAGCGAGTTGAGCGTCACCGAGGCGAACGCCTCGTTGATCTCCCACAGGTCGATGTCCTCGGCGCTGAGCCCGGCCTTGGCCAGCGCCAGCTTGGCGGCGTTGGCGGGGGTGCGGGCGAGGTAGGCGAACTCGTCGGCGACCGCCGCCTGGGCGACGATCGTCGCCAGCGCCGGCTTGCCGTGGGCCGTGGCCCACTCGTCGGACGCGAGCACCAGCGCACCGGCGCCGTCGTTGACCCCCGGGGAGTTCCCGGCGGTGTGGCTGCCGTCCTTGAGGAAGATCGGTGGCAGCTTGGCCAGGCCCTCCAGCGTGGTGTCGCGGCGGGGGGCCTCGTCGATCTCGACGACCGTGTCGCCCTTACGTCCCTTGATCGTCACCGCGACGATCTCGTCGGCGAGCCGGCCCTCGTCGACGGCCGCCAGCGCCCGCTCGTGGGAGCGCACCGCCCAGCGATCGAGATCGGGGCGGGTCAGCTCCAGCTCGGCGGCGACCTCGGAGGCCTCCTGGGCCATGTGCTTGCCGCTGAAGGCGTTGGTGAGGCCGTCGTTGAGCATCACGTCGAGCACCTTGCCGTCGCCCATCCGCATGCCGAACCGCGCGTCCTTGAGCATGTAGGGGGCGCTGGACATCGACTCCATACCGCCGCCGACGGCGACCTGCAGGTCACCGGCGCGCACGGCGGCGTCGATCATCCCCGCCGCCCGCATCCCGGAGGCGCATACCTTGTTGATCGTCTCCGAGGTCGTTTCGATCGGGATCCCGGCACCGATCTGCGCCTGACGGGAGGGGATCTGGCCGGCGCCGGCCTGCAGCACCTGACCCATCACGACATGCTGCACGTCGGAGGGGTCGATGTCGGCGCGCTCCAGCGCCCCCGCGATCGCAGTCGAGCCCAGCGCGGTCGCCGGCAGCGAGGACAGGCCTCCGCCGAGCTTGCCGATCGGCGTTCGCGCGGCCGAGAGGATGACGGTCTTGGGCATGGGTCGGTTTCTCTCCCTGGGTGTCGGGCGGTGGAGCGGAGATCTTATTGGTGTGACCCGGTGCAGATCCGCCCGGGTACCGGCACCGGTGGGTAAGGTCCCGCACGATGGAGGTCTTCGCCGCTGCCCAGCCACCCGCATCGCCGGCCGCCGACGCGGTCGCGATCGGCCTATTCACGGGCGACACCCCGTCGCGGGCGGTGGCCGCCGCGCTCGCCGAGCGCGGCGAGGCCCGGAGCCGTCGTGAGCACGTCGCGGTCACCCACCTCGAGGACGGCCGCCCGCTGATCGTCGCCGGGCTCGGCGACCGCGAGCAGTGCACCGGCGAGCCGGCGATGCGCGTCGCGGCCGCGGTCGCGAGGCGCGCCGGGGAGCTCGGCATCCGCCATCTCGCCTGGGAGCTGCCCGACGACGCACCGAGCGAGCTCGCCGAGGGGCTCGTGATCGGCACCGTGCTGTCGGCCTACCGCTTCAGTCGTTTCCGCGAGATCCCGGCGGACTCTGCGGAGTCGATGGCGGCGGTGGATCTGCTCACGATCGTCACCGGCGAGGCCGACCTCGAGGTGGCGCGCCGGGCGGTCGACCGCGCAGCGGTGCTCGCCGGCGCCCAGAACCGCGCCCGCGACCTCGGCAACACGCCGCCCAACGTCCTCACGCCGACCGCGCTGGCGCAGTACGCAGTCGCGCTCGCCGACGGCGACGAGGCGCTCAGCTGCGAGATCCTCGACGAGGCCGGAATCCTCGACCGCGGCATGGGCGCCCTGGCGGCCGTCGCGCAGGGGTCCGCGCAGCCGGCGCAGCTGATCACGTTGCGCTACGAGGGCCCGGGCGTCGACGGGGCGGGCGGGTCCGGTTCTCCGTGCCTGGCGCTTCTCGGCAAGGCGGTGACGTTCGACAGCGGCGGCCTGAACCTCAAGCCCGGCGCCTCGATGATCGGGATGAAGTTCGACATGTGCGGCGGGGCGGCGGTCATCGAGACCGTCGCAGCGCTGGCCCGGCTGCGGGCGCCCGTCCGGGTGCTCGCGGTCGTCGGCGCGACCGAGAACATGACCGGCCCGGCGGCGATGCGTCCCGGCGACGTCCTCACCGCCTACGACGGCACGACGATCGAGATGAACAACGCCGACGCCGAGGGGCGGCTCGTGCTCGCCGACTGCATCACCCACGCTCGTCGCGAGGGAGCCGACGCGATCGTCGACGTGGCGACGCTCACCGGAGGCGTCGTCACCGCCCTGGGATCGGTCTACGCCGGCGTCATGGCCAACGACGATGCGATCGCCGACGCGCTCATCGCCTCCGGCACGCGCACCGGCGAGCTGCTGTGGCGCCTGCCCCTGCATCCCGCCTACGCGAAGATGATGCAGGGCCGCGTCGCGCAGCTCACCAACCTGTCCGAGCCCTCCCGCCAGGCGTCCGCGATCACCGCCGCCGAGTTCCTGCACCACTTCGCCGGCGACGTGCCGTGGGCCCACCTCGACATCGCGGGGGTCGCCGACGACGTCAAGCGTCCCTACTACGACAGGGGCGCGACCGGCTTCGGGGTCCGCCTGCTCACCGAGTTCGCGCTCGGTTTCTCCCCCGCCTGAGCGGCGGGGCCGGGGCGGCGCTCTCGCCGAAGCGGCGATGACGTTCGGTGCGTTCGCCCTGCTTGGCGGT
>CAZZWJ010000196.1:0-5931 GCA_964657875.1 uncultured Solirubrobacteraceae bacterium | reverse complement strand
ACTCATGCTCGACGCGGTGCTCGTCGGCCTCACGCAGCTTGGCGGCGACGTCCTCGCGCAGCTCGGCGAGCGTCTCGAACTCCGAGGCCTCCGAGGCGAACTCGTCGTCGAGCTCGGGCAGGTTCTTGGCCTTCACCTCGTGGACGGTGACCGCGAAGCTCGCGTCCTGGCCACCGAGCTCGTTGGGGTAATCCTCGGGGAAGGAGACGTCGACGGTGACCTCGTCACCGGCCTTGGCGCCGATCAGCTGTTCCTCAAAACCGGGGATCAGGCGTCCGGAGCCGAGCTCGATGACCTGGTCGCGGGCGGCCCCGCCTTCGAACGGTTCGCCCTGCAGCGTGCCGACATAGTCGGCGACGAGATGGTCTCCGCTGGCGGCGGGACGGTCGACGGTATCCAGGGTGGCCAGCTGGTCGCGCATCGTCTCGATCTGCTCGTCGATCGCCGACTCCTCGGCCGTCGGCTCGCGCCGTCCGACCTCCAGTCCCCGGTAATCCCCCAGCGTCGCCGTCGGGCGCACGCCGATCTCGATCGAGAACGTGAGCGGCTGCCCGGCGGACGGCAGGTCGCCGACGCTCAGGTCGGGCTCGCCGATCGGCACGATCGCGGCGTCGCCGACGGCCTCCGCATACCAGCCGCCCAGCGCCGAGCGCAGCGCCTCGTCGAGCACCGCCTCGCGGCCGAGGCGACGGATGACGACCGGCGGCGGGACCTTGCCCTTGCGAAAGCCGGGGATCCGCAACTGGGAGCCGAGGGAGCGCGCGGCCTGCTGCAGGCGGCGCTCGACCTCCTCGGTCGCCACCTCGACCTCGACGCGCACGCGCGATTCGGGCAACTCGGTGACGTTCGTCTTCACATCGGGCATGACAGGCGAGATTAGCCGTCCGCCGCGCAAACGACACCCCGAACACCTCGCCGGCCTGACACAGTGCGGTCATGGCGCCTTCAGTCGATCTTCCACAGTGGCCGACGGGCACGGTCGTGATCCTCGCCACCGCCGGCGCCCGCCCCCACGCGATCCCGGTCTCGGCAGCGCTGCGCAGCGGTCCCGACCGCATCCTGCTCGGCCTCGCCCGTCGCCGGGAGTCGCTCGCGCGCCTGCGGGCCGAGCCTGAGGTGACGGTCGCCATCTGCGGGCCGGACGTCGCCCTGAGCGCAGACGGCACCGCCACCGTGATCGACGAGCAGCTCACCGACGCGGTCGTCGCGGTCGTCGTCGTCGTCCACACGCTGCACGATCACCGCCGGCCGACGTTCGCGATGCACGCCGGGGTCTCCTGGGAGTGGACCGACGACGACGCCCGGCGCGGGGACGCCGAGGTGCGCAGCGCCCTGGCGCGACTCGCCGGCTGATCCGACGCCCGGCCGCTCAAGGCCGGCCCGTGAGATGCCGATCGCGTACGGATGATCCGTGTACGCGTGGCCACCGTCGTCACGGTGGCCTTCGGGGTCGCCACCGCGCTGCTCGGCGGCGCGGCGACGCTGATCGCCCGTCGCCTGGGCGCCGACCCGGCGGCGCAGGCGGCGATCGTGGCCGCCGTCACGCTCGTGGTGGCCGGCGGAGCCGTCTGGGTCGTGCACTTCGATGCCGCCGACCGGCGGGCCCGTGCGCAGCGCACCGAGGAGCTCTGCGATCTGCTCGACGTCGCCGGATCGGAGACCGAGGTCCGCTCGACGCTGCTCACCCACGCCCAGCGCCTGGCCCCCGAGGCCGGGGTGGTGATGCTCACCTGCGTCGAGTCCGAGCAGCGCCTCGAGCCCGCGTTCGGCTCGCAGGTCGCCGGCACCCCGCTGCGCGGCCTGCTCGTGGGACATCCGCCGCCCCAGGCGTGTCTCGCGGTCCGTCTGCACCGCCCGCACGCGCGCCGCGCCCTCGACGAGAGCCTCACCGAATGTCAGCTGTGCGGTCGCCTGCCCGGCGAGTCGAATTGCGAACCGCTGCGCGCGGGTGGACGAACCCTCGGCGCCCTGCTCGTCGCCATGGTCGATCCGATCCCGAACGACGTCGTTGCCGATCTGCACGAGGCGGCGGCCCGCACGGCGCCGGTGCTCGCGCTCGCCCGGACGGTCGCGGTCAGCGAACGCCAGGCCGCCCAGGACCCCCTCACCGGGCTGCCCAACCGCCGCGCCGCGCAGGACGCCCTGGCCCGCTTCAGCGCCCAGGCGGGGCGGACGGTGACCCCCCTGGCCGCGGTGCTCGTCGACCTCGATCACTTCGCGACCGTCAACGACCGCTTCGGCCACGCGCACGGCGACGATGTCCTGACGACGATCAGCGAGACGCTCGCGGGCGGCGTGCGCGCGAGCGACTTCCTCGCCCGCTACGGCGGTCAGGCGTTCATCGTGCTCACCCCCGACACCGACCGTCGTGGGGCCGCCGAGCTCGCCGAGAAGCTCCGGCGCGAGGTCGAGGGACTGTCGGTGCCGGGCGTGGGACGGATCACCGCCAGCTTCGGAGTCGCCTCCCTGCCCGAGGACGCGGCCGCCGGCGACGGCCTCGTCCGCCGCGCCGAGCGGGCCCTGGCGACCGCCAAGGTGCTCGGGCGAAACCGGGTCGCCGGCGCCGAGCCGCGCCCGGCACCCGAAGCCTGAGCCCCCGCGCCGCCCCCGCCTGAAGGTGTAGGCTCGCCCGCGATGGAACCTCAACGAGCCCGTGAACTGCTCACCCGTGAGCGCGAGCGCCTGGAATCGGCGCTGCACCTGCACTCCGGCGCGCCCGCGGAGGGTGACGCCTCGGTGTCTCCTGGAGACGGCGGCGGCGAAGACCTCTACCAGGATGAGATGGACGCCGGGCGGCGTCAGGACCTGCGCAGCCAGCTCGCCGCGCTGGAGCGGGCCGAGGCCCGCCTGGAGGACGGCACCTACGGACTGTCGGTGCGCAGCGGGGCGCCGATCCCCGAGGCGCGCCTCGAGGCCCGCCCGACCGCGGAGCTCACCGTGGAAGAGCAGCAGGCCCAGGGCGGCTGACGCCCGCCGTGCCCCCGCCTGCGGCCGGTCGGCCGTTCACCGGGGCCGCGCTGGACCGAGTGAGCGTGCAGCGCAAGGACCCGGCGTGGGTGCAGGCGCTCGCCGCCTCCCCGGAGGCCCGCGGCGTGATCGCGGGCCGGGATGCGGTCCTCGTCGAGCCCGGCGGTGCGGCGCTCTCCCGTATCTCCGCGACTCACGAGCAGCTCGGGGATCCGATCCTGCTCGGGGTGACCGACGACGGAGCGGGCCTGTTCGCGATCGACCTCGAGCGCGAGGCCGCCCAGGATCGCCCCGCCGACGACGGCAGCTGGGGGCCCGACGGACAGGCGGCGGGCGGACAGGTCGTCTCGCTGCGCGACGCCGGGATGCAGCTCCCCCACGCCGAGGGCGGCCTCGCCGCCTACGCGGTCGCGCTGCTCGGCTGGCATCGCCGTCACCGGTTCTGTGCGAACTGCGGCGCCGCCACCGACATCGCCGAGGCGGGCATGTCCCGTCACTGTCCGGAGTGCGGCGCCCACCACTTCCCGCGGACCGACCCGGTCGTGATCATGACCGTCGAGCATGACGGCCGGCTGCTGCTCGGACGCCGGACGGGGTGGCCGGAGGGACGGCTGTCGGTGCTCGCCGGGTTCATCTCACCCGGCGAGTCGGCCGAGGAGGCGGTCATCCGCGAGGTCCAGGAGGAATCGGGGATCCTGTGCCGCGACCCGGTGTACGCCACGTCTCAGCCGTGGCCGTTTCCAGCGTCGCTGATGCTCGGCCTGCACGCCGTCAGTGACGGCGGGGAACCGCACGCGACCGACGGCGAGCTCGAGGAGGTCCGCTGGATCGACGCCGATGCCGTGCGGGCGGCGCTGAGCGGCCATGACGCCGGCTTTCAGCTGCCCGGCGAGGTCTCGATCGCCCGGTACCTGATCGAGCGCTGGATCGCCGACCGCTGACGCGCGCGGTCGGTGCGTGAGGGTTTGCGAAGAACTCACCGATTGCGACGGAACTCTTAGATACGGCGGGAAGGCTTGGGCGCATGGCTCTCTCCATCCTCCACCTCCGCCAGCCGGCGACCGACGTGCCCGGCGTCCCGCCGCAGCTCGCACGTCCCTCCTCGACGACGCCGACCCGGCGTTGGGCGCTGCGTCCCCACCACTACGCGCTCGGGCTGCTGCTCGGGCTCACCGCGCTGGCCTACATCTGGGACCTGAGCGCCTCCGGCAACGCGAACAGCTTCTACGCCGCCGCCGTCCAGTCCGGCACCAAGAGCTGGAAGGCGTTCCTGTTCGGATCTCTGGACTCGTCGAGCTTCATCACGGTCGACAAGCCCCCGGAGTCGCTGTGGGTGATGGAGCTCTCGGGCCGGATCTTCGGCTTCTCGAGCTGGAGCCTGCTCGTGCCCCAGGCGCTCGAGGGCGTCGCCGCCGTCGCGCTGGTCTATGCGGCGACCAAGCGCTGGTTCGGCCCCTGGGCGGGGCTCGCCGCGGGTGCGGTGCTCGCCGTCACCCCGGTCGCGGCCCTCATGTTCCGCTACGACAACCCCGACGCGCTGCTCGTGCTGCTGCTCGTGGCCGGCGCCTACTGCCTGGTGCGGGCGCTGGAGCGGGGTGCCACCAAGTGGATCCTCGCCGCCGGGGCGATGCTCGGCTTCGCGTTTCTGGCCAAGCTGCTGCAGGCGTTCATCGTGCTGCCGGGATTCGCCGCGGTCTACCTGCTCGCAGCCCCCGGACCGGTGCGCCGTCGCGTCTGGCAGGTGCTCGCCTCCGGGGCCGCGATCGTCGTCAGCTGCGGCTGGTGGCTGGCGCTGGTCGCACTGTGGCCGGTCGCCGACCGTCCGATGATCGACGGCTCGCCGACCAACAACATCTTCAACCTGATCTTCGGTTACAACGGCCTGGGACGGGTGCTCGGGGGCAGCGGCAACGGAGGGGCCGGTGGCGGTGGCGGCGGCGGCGGGATGTTCAGCGGCTCGACCGGCATCCTGCGGCTGTTCAACTCCTCGATGGGCGGCCAGGCGTCGTGGCTGATTCCAGCGGCGCTGATCGCGCTCGTGGCGGGCGTCGCCGCACGCGGTCGAGCACCCCGCACCGATCGCACCCGGGCCGCGCTGCTGCTGTGGGGCAGCTGGCTCGTGGTCACCGGCCTCGTCTTCAGCTTCAGCAGCGGGATCATCCACACCTACTACACGGTCGCGCTCGCGCCGGCGATCGCGGGCCTCGTCGGGATCGGCGGGTGGCAGGCGTGGCAGACGCGCGAGCGTCTGCTCACGCGGCTCACCGTGTCGGTCTCGATCGCGGTGACCGCCGTCTGGGCGTGCGTGCTGCTGTCACGCACACCGTCCTTTGATACGTGGCTGACGCCGCTGATCATCGTCTTCGGCGCGCTCGCGCTCGGCGTGCTCGCGGTGCTCTGCGTGCCGGCGCTGTCGACTCGATTGGGCGGCGGCACGGCGGCGAGACGTCGCATCGCCGGCGCCGGCGTGCTGTCGGCGGCCGTGGCCGGACTCGCCGGACCGGTCGCCTACACATTCGACACGGTGAAGACCCCCGACACGGGCTCGATCGCGTCCGCCGGACCCTCGACCGGCGCCGGTGGGTTCGGCGGTGGGGGCTTTGCGTCCCTGCGGGGCGGTCGCGGAGCCGCGGCGGCGCTCGCCAAGCGATTCGGCGCCGGCGGGTGGCCGTGCCCCCGCGTTCTCCTTCCCCCGGGGTGGCGGAGGCGCCGGCGGTGGGCCGGGCGGCGGGATCACGGTGACCGCCGCGCTCAGGCGCGCGCTCACGGCCGGCGGCGGGCGCTACCGCTGGGCGGCGGCGACCTCGGGCTCGCAGTCGGCGGCCTCGATCGAGTTGTCGACCGGCGGGGCGCCGGTGATGGCGATCGGCGGCTTCGACGGCGAGGGCGGCAACATCACCCTCGCGCAGTTTGAGCGCTACGTCGCCAAGGGCGAGATCCACTACTACATCGCCTCGAGCGGGA
>CAZZWJ010000195.1:1165-5987 GCA_964657875.1 uncultured Solirubrobacteraceae bacterium | reverse complement strand
GATCGCCGCCGACTCGACGGTGACCGCGTTGAACGGTCCGTTGATCGAGGCCAGTGGGTGCCCGGGATACAGGAACGCCGGGTGCACGCGGACCGCGATCGCGTCCGGGGCGACCCGCTCGGCGGTCCCGATCAGCTTCAGCGCGAGCGACAGGTCCCGGGCGTACTGCAGGTCGTCGGGGGTGATCGCCTCGATCCCCTCACACTGGACCTGGTCGATGTGGACCGGCGTCTCGAACGCGAGGCGGGCGATGATCGCCATCTTGGCCGCCGCGTCACGGCCGTTGACGTCGTCGCTGGGATCGGCCTCGGCGTAGCCGAGACGCTGCGCCTGGGCGAGCGCGGTGGCGAAGTCCGCACCGGTGCGCGCCATCTCGGTGAGGATGAAGTTCGTGGTCCCGTTGACGATCCCCGAGACGCGGTCGACCTCGGCGCCGGCCAGTGACTCCTGCAGCACCCGGATCACCGGAACGACCCCGGCCACCGCGCCCTCGAAGCGCAGCTGGACCCCGTGCTCGCGCGCGACGTCCCACAGCTCCTCGCCGTAGTGGGAGAGCAGCTGCTTGTTGGCGGTGACGACGTGGCGCCCGGCGCGCATCGCCTCCAGCAGCCACGTTCGCGCCGGTTCCAGGCCGCCCATGAGCTCGACGATCAGGTCCGACCCGGCCAGCAGCTGCTCGAACGATCCACCCCGCGAGCGGGTGACCACGCCCACCAGCTCGGGCCGCAGGCCGGTGATCTGCTCGATCCGGTCCGCCCGCGCGGGCAGCAGCTCCGCGAACGCCGAGCCGACGGTGCCGTGGCCGAGCAGCCCGACGCGGAACGAGCCGCTCATGCGACGTCCCGGCTCATGAGGTCGGCGTAGGTCTCACGACGGACGACCAGCCGCGCGTCACCGTCCTCGACGAAGACCACCGGCGGGCGGCACACGCCGTTGTAGTTGGAGGCCATCGCGTAGCCGTAGGCGCCGGTCGCCGGAACCGCGACGACGTCGCCGAGGGCGGGCGCGGGAAGCTGCGCGTCACGGACGATCACGTCACCGGACTCGCAGTGCTTGCCGGCGAGGTGACAGCGCGTGTCGGGGGGCGTGAGCGGGCGGTCGGCGATGACCGCCTCATAGCGGGCCCCGTAGAGCATCGGGCGCAGATTGTCCGACATGCCGCCGTCGACGGCGACCCACGTGGAGACGTTGCGCTTGACGCTCTGCACGGTGTAGAGCGTCACCCCGGACCCCGCGACGAGCGAACGCCCGGGCTCCAGCAGCAGCCGCACGTCGGCCCCGAGCTCGGCGTGGACCGCGTCGACGATCGCGTCGACCCACTCCCGGGCGCTCGGCGGATGCTCGCAATCCAGGTAGGCGGCGGCGAGGCCACCGCCGAGGTTGTAGACGGGGAAGCGCCCGAGCGTCGCGATCGCGCGCACCGCCTCACGGAACGGGTCCAGGGCGAACAGCTGGGAGCCGATGTGGGCGTGCAGTCCGACGAGCGCGAGCGAGTCGACCGTGGCCAGGCGGTCGATCGCCGATCGGGCCGCGTCCATCGAGAACCCGAACTTCGAGTCCGCCTGGCCGGTCGAGATCGCCGCGTGGGTGTCGCCGGCGACGTCGGGGGTGACCCGCAGCAGCACCTGCTGGACGGTCCCGCGCGCGGCGGCGATCGCCGCCACCCGATCGATCTCCGAGTCGGAGTCCAGCACGATCTGACCGACGCCGGCATCGATCGCCTGCTCGAGCTCGTCGACGGACTTGGCGTTGCCGTGCAGGTAGATGCGCGCCGGGTCAAAGCCGCCGGCGAGCGCGAGCGCGAGCTCCCCGCCGGAGGCGACGTCGCAGGCCAGGCCCTCGGCGGCGAGCATCCGGTAGACCGCGGTGCACGGAAACGCCTTGGATGCGAACAGCACGTCGACGTCGGGGTGGCGGGCGCTCAGCGCGTCGGAGACGGCGCGGGCCCGGCGGCGCAGGTCGCCGGGGACGACGACGTAGACCGGGGTCCCGAACTCCCGCGCGAGGGCGACCGCGTCACAGCCGCCGAGCTCGAGGTGACCGGCGCCGTTGACCGCGGAACCGCTCGGGAAGACGTGGGAGAGATCGGTCGTGGCGCTCATCGATAAGCGCAGAAGATATGCGCCGTCGCCCCCCGGCGCCCGCGCCACCCCTCTGCGAACATGGTCCGGCGACGATGCGCGGACTCAGATCATCGGGCTCCCACGGTGCGCTTCAGCTCCACATGGCCTTCGCCCTGCTGCTGCTCGCGGGACAGTACGTACTGCTGATCGCGATCCTGGTCGCCCTCGGCACCGGCGTGATCGCGGTCGTGGTGATCGCCGTCGTCGCGATGCTCGTCCAGTACGTCAGCTGTGAACGACTCGCGCTCGCCGCCATCCGGGCGCAGGCGGTCGACGCCGGTCAGGCCCCGGAGCTGCATGCGCTCACCGAGCGGCTGTGCGTCACCGCCGACCTCCCGATGCCGCGGCTGGCGATCGTGGACAGCGTGGCGCCCGATGCCTTCACCGTCGGGCGCACACCGTCGACGGCGACCGTGTGCGTGACCACCGCGCTCATCGCGCTGCTCGACGAGGACGAGCTCGATGCCGTCCTCGCCCACGAGCTCACCCACATCATCACCGGGGACGTGATGGTGATGACGATCGGCTGCTGGTTCGCCGCGATCGCCGCGTTCATCGCCCGGATCCGGTCGCCCGGCGCCCACATCGCCGCCCGCACCCAACCCCGATCCGGCACCCACGCCCCCGCCCGCAGCGACGACGACGCCTCGGCGTGGTTCGTCTCGGTGATCGTCTCGGGGCTCGTCTTCATGCCCTCCTACATGGTCATCCAGGCGCTCTCACGCCACCGCGAGTTCGTCGCCGACCGCCGCGGCGCCGCCCTCACCGGGGACCCCGCGGCCATGCGCTCGGCGCTCGAGCGGGTCTCGGCGCACATCGAGCAGCTCGCCCAGCGCGACCTGGCCGGCTTCCCGGGCGAGCTCACGCCGCTGGGGATCGTCGTGCCGGACATCGAGGCCACGGTGGTCACGCTGTTTTCCACCCACCCTCCGCTGCAGGCGCGGCTGGATGCGCTCGCGCGGCGGCAACCTCGGGAGTCGGCCGCCGCCTGAGCCGCCGGGCCTTGCGCTACTCTCCGTCGCTCGGTCGGTGGGCGAGCCCTGCACCCCCGACTGGATCCTACGTTCGGCGCCGTCCTGGAGCGGCCGTCGACTCTACGCACCGTACCTGGGAGATCTCTTGCGCATCCTGATTCTCGGCGGCGACGGCTTCTGTGGATGGCCGACCGCGCTGCACCTTTCCGCCTGCGGCCACGACGTCGCGATCGTCGACAACCTGGCCCGGCGCGAAGCCGACCTCGAGCTCGAAGCCGACTCGCTGACTCCGATCCGTCCGATCGGGATGCGCCTGGAGGCGTGGCGCGAGGTCACCGGCAAGGAGATCACCTTCCACCGCTTCAACGTGGCGGAGAACTACCGGGTGATGCTCGACCTGATCCGCGACTACCAGCCCGACACCGTCGTGCACTTCGCCGAGCAGCGGGCCGCCCCCTACTCGATGAAGAGCTCGTGGCACAAGCGCTACACCGTCTTCAACAACGTCAACGCGACGCACAACCTGCTCGCCGCGGTCGTCGAGTCGGGCGTCAACCCCCACATCGTGCACCTGGGGACGATGGGCGTCTACGGCTACGGCACCGCCGGGATCAAGATCCCCGAGGGCTACCTGGAGATCAAGATCGACGGTGACGACGGCGAGGAGATCCGCCAGGAGATCCTCTACCCGGCCAACCCGGGCTCGATCTACCACCTGACCAAGACCCAGGATCAGCTGCTGTTCGCGTTCTACAACAAGAACGACGGCACCAAGGTCACCGATCTGCATCAGGGCATCGTGTGGGGTACCCAGACCGAGGAGACCCGCCTCGACGAGCGTCTCATCAACCGCTTCGACTACGACGGCGACTACGGCACGGTCCTCAACCGCTTCCTCATGCAGGCGGCCGTCGGCTACCCGCTCACCGTCCACGGAACCGGCGGGCAGACCCGCGCATTCATCCACATCCAGGACACCGTGCGCTGCATTCAGCTCGCGGTCGAGAACCCGCCCGAGGTCGGCGAGCGCGTCCAGGTGTTCAACCAGATGACCGAGACCCACCGCGTGCGGGACCTCGCCAAGCTCGTCGCCGAGCTGACCGGCGCCGAGATCGACTACGTCGACAACCCGCGCAAGGAGGCCGCCGAGAACGAGCTGTTCGTCGCCAACGACCACCTGCTCGAGCTCGGTCTGAATCCGATCACGCTCAAGGACGACCTCCTCACCGAGGTCACCGAGATCGCCAACAAGTACCGCGATCGCTGCGACACGACGAAGATCCCGTGCGTGTCGAAGTGGGTCCAGGCGCCCGCTGAGCACGCGACCGCCTGACCGGAGGAGCCGTCGTCGGCCCCCGCCGACCCCGCCTCCGGTTGCGATCAACCTGCGGGCGGCGGCGCGGCCGACGATCACGGGCGTCGAGCGCTACACGATCGAGCTCGCGCGCGGGCTGCTGACCGGCGACCCGGTCCACTACCGTGCGCTGCTGCCGCGGCGACGGGCGCAGGGCCGCGCCGCCGGCCAGGCGTGGGAGCAGCTCGTGCTGCCCGCGCGGGCGCGGCGGCTCGGGGCGCGACTAATCCTCTCCGCGGCGAACCTCGCGCCGCTGGCGTGGCCGGGCAACGTGATCGTCGTCCACGACGCGGCGGCGCTGCGCGAGCCCGACGCCTACTCGGCGGCCTACCGCCGCTGGCATGGGTTCGCCGAGTTCTCCGCCGCGCGCC
>CAZZWJ010000195.1:0-1155 GCA_964657875.1 uncultured Solirubrobacteraceae bacterium | reverse complement strand
TCACCGTCTCGGAGTTCTCCCGCGGTGAGCTGTGCGCGCTCGCAGGACTGGACCGCGACCGCGTCCACGTGATCCCCGGCGGGGTCGGCGCGCAGTTCTGCACCCCGGCACCGGACCCGGACGCCGACACCGCGGCACTCGCCGAGATCGGCGTCGGACCGCCGGGCCGTCCCTACGTGCTCACCGTCGCCACCGCCGATCCGCGCAAGAACCTGTCGACGCTCGCGCCCGTCGCCGGCGCCCTCGCCGAGGCCGGGATCGACCTCGTGTGGGCGGGCGAGGCCCGTGAGTACTTCGCCGAGCTCGGCGCGGTCCCGGGGCTGCGCAGCGTCGGCTACGTCCCCGATCGGCTGCTGCCGGCGCTCTACCGGGGCGCGCGAGCGTTCGTGCTCCCGTCGCGCTATGAGGGCTTCGGGCTCACCTGCGTGGAGGCGATGGCCTGCGGCATCCCGGTCGTGGCCGCCGATCGGGCGGCGCTGCCGGAGACCTGCGGGGACGCGGCGATGCTCGTCGACCCCGAGGACACCCGGTCACTGATCGCCGCGGTCCTCAGCGCCGCGTCCGGGGACCCGGGACCGCGGGAGGCGCGGCGCGCCGCCGGACGGCGCCGGGCGGCTCACTTCAGCTGGGAGCGAACCGCAGCGGCGACCGACGCGCTGCTGCAGGAGATCAATCGGGAATGAGCCCCTCGCCGTGGAACTCGGCGCGGGCCTCCTGCATCGAGAGGTCGGCCGGGGGCAGGATGATGTCGGACCCGTGCAGCACGTCATCGGCGACGGCGGTGCCGTGGTCCCGCACGAGCGCGATCATCGAGGAGAAGAGCTCGTGGAAGGCGACCGCGTCACCGGAGTCGACGGCGACCACGACCTCGTTGTCGAGCTCGCCGAGCCGCACGTAGTCGGCGTCGGAGAGGTCGTACTGCCCCTCGGCCGAGATCCGGACGATCAACTCGCCGATCCCGACTGCCCGGCGGACTGGCCGCCGTCGCCCTCGCCGGCGCCCAGGGCGCCCTGGCCCGCGGAGCCGGGACCGAGCTCGGCCTTCATCCGGGCCAGCTCGTCGTTGACCTCGCTGTGGCTGGAGAGCTCACGCAGCTGACGGTCGATGTCATCCTCGCCGGAGCCGATCTGGGTGAGGTCGTTGAACGTCCCCGCC